>NZ_JBSTYM010000005.1:0-223146 GCF_054052445.1 Aeromonas crassostreae
AGCGCGGAACCGCGAACTACCGGCAGGTCATCACCCGGGAAGTCATACTCGGACAGCAGTTCGCGAACTTCCATCTCGACCAGTTCCAGCAGCTCTTCGTCATCAACCATGTCGCACTTGTTCATGAACACGATGATGTAAGGTACGCCTACCTGGCGGCCCAGCAGGATGTGCTCACGGGTCTGCGGCATCGGGCCGTCAGTCGCGGCTACTACCAGGATTGCGCCGTCCATCTGGGCAGCACCGGTGATCATGTTCTTAACGTAGTCGGCGTGGCCCGGGCAATCTACGTGCGCGTAGTGGCGGCTCGGGGTGTCGTATTCTACGTGGGAGGTGTTGATGGTGATGCCACGCTCACGCTCTTCCGGGGCCTTGTCGATCTGGTCGAAGGCGAAGGCTTTACCGCCGTAGTGCTTGGCCAGCACGTTGGTGATGGCAGCAGTCAGGGTGGTTTTACCGTGGTCAACGTGGCCGATGGTACCCACGTTAACGTGCGGTTTACTACGCTCAAATTTTTCTTTAGACATGATCGTCCCTCTAAACTAACGCTGAGTACGCGGTGGCAAGCTAACCACAGAACAGTTTATATGATGGATTTGAATTGGGTGGGAAAGAGAGGCTGGTACTGACTGGCCGATTTGAACTGCCGACCTCACCTGAGGTGTGGCTCTCGGCATTGCCTGAGCCATATCAGCATCTTGGAGCGGGCAGCGGGAATCGAACCCGCATCATCAGCTTGGAAGGCTGAGGTAATAGCCATTATACGATGCCCGCATTTCTCTAACCCAAAGCACTCAAACCGCAGAGAAATATGGTGGAGGGAGAAGGATTCGAACCTTCGAAGGCAGAGCCGTCAGATTTACAGTCTGATCCCTTTGGCCACTCGGGAACCCCTCCATACTCGATTGTCACAACGGTAATTCTGCTTGCACCCGTTGTTTTGTCGCTCTTGTCTAGCAAATAGACGACTGACATCTAAGCGTCGCGCATTTTATTGTAAGGTTTTTGGTGATGCAACTGTTGCGCTCGGCAAAATGGTGATTATTGCCGCCATCCCGCCAAAAAACCGGCCCTGGCCGCACGATCCTGACGTGTCCCTTGTCGCTCTCCCCCCCTTGGTGTATGGTCGCCCAGCCCCAGAAACAGTGATGAACCCATGACGACAGAGCACAACCCCTATCTGCAATTTACCCGCGAACAGTGGGCTGTGTTGCGCGATGCAGTCCCCCTGACTCTGACCGAGCCCGCGCTCAAGACCCTGCAGGGCATCAACGAAAAGGTATCGCTGCAGGAGGTGGAAGAGATCTATCTGCCCCTCTCCCGCCTGCTCAATCTCTACGTCAAGGCCAAGCAGCGCCGCAGCCGGGTGCTGGAGCAGTTTCTCGGTCAGTCCCGGGGCAAGGTGCCCTATGTGATCAGCATCGCGGGCAGTGTGGCGGGGGGCAAGAGCACCACGGCCCGCATCATGCAGGCCCTGCTGGAGCGCTGGCCCGAACACCCCAGGGTGGAGCTGGTCACCACGGACGGCTTCCTCTACCCCAACAAGGTGCTGGAAGCGCGCGGTCTGATGCGGCGCAAGGGCTTTCCCGAGTCCTATGACATCCGCCGCCTGGTGGAGTTTGTCGCCGACATCCGCGCCGGACACGAGCGGGTCGAGGCCCCCGTCTACTCCCATCTGATTTATGACGTCATCCCCGATGAGACCAAGGTTATCGAGCAGCCGGACATTCTGATCCTGGAGGGGCTCAACGTGCTGCAAAGCGGCATGGATTACCCGCAAGACCCCCACAGGGTCTTCGTCTCGGACTTCGTCGACTTCTCCATCTATGTGGATGCGGATGCCGAGCTGCTGCGCACCTGGTATATCGAGCGCTTCCTCAAGTTTCGCAGCGGCGCCTTCGCCGACCCCGACTCCTACTTCCACCACTATGCCAAGCTGGCAGAGAGCGAGGCGACCCGGATCGCCGGCAATATCTGGCAGGAGATCAACTACCTCAATCTGCAAGAGAACATACTGCCGACCCGGGAGCGGGCCAACCTGATCCTCACCAAGGGGCCAGAGCACGCCATCGAGCAGATCAAGCTGCGTAAATAACGGCAGCAGAGCGCAAACGAAGAGGGGGCCCGCAGGCCCCCTCTTCCGTTATCGGGGGTCTCTTCAATCGCCCCGCCGCAGGGAGAGCTCCCCTCCCAGATAGAATTTGATCCCCTCCTCCGTCTCGAGGCGCAAGGCGCCGCGATCATCTATGCCACGGGCGATGCCCCGGATCTCCTGCTCCCCCATCAGGAGGCGCACCGGCCGGCCGGCGAAGTGATCGAGCCGGTTCCAGGCATCGACGAAACGGGCCAACCCGTGCTGCTCGAAGGTCTGCATCGCCCGCTGCAGATGGACCATCATGCGGGCGGCCAGCAGATTTCTGTCCACCAGCTCGGGCTGGATATGGCGCAGCTCGGCCCAGGCCTGATCTATCTTCTCCCCTTCCCGGCTCGGCATCGCCAGGTTGAGGCCGACCCCGATCACCAGGTGGCAGCTGGCGCCCGCGCTGCCGCTCATCTCCACCAGGATCCCGGCCAGCTTGCGCCCTTCATAGTAGAGATCGTTCGGCCACTTCAGCTCCACCCCGGGATAGCCGAGGGATTCGAGCGCCTCGACCACGGCCACCCCCACCGCCAGGCTCAACCCCATGGCGGCGGCCATGCCCTGCTCGAGCCGCCAATACATGCTGAGCAGCAGCTGGCAACCGAATGGCGAGACCCAGGGCTTGCCCCGTCGTCCGCGGCCTGCGGTCTGGCATTCGGCCAGGCAGCACTCGCCGGGTTGCAGCCGGGCGACCCGCTCCAGCAGATACTGGTTGGTGGAATCGATCACCGGGAAGCTGTGGATGGGGGCCAGGGGCGCCAGACTCTGCAGCAGCTCCCGATCGTAGAGCGCGAGGGGGAAGGCGAGGCGATACCCCTTGCCGGTCAGGCTGAACAGGTCCAGCCCCAGCTCCTTGAGGGCCGCCATGTGTTTGCTCACCGCCGCCCGGCTGATGCCGAGCTGCTCGCCGAGCTGCTCGCCCGAGTGAAACTGGCCGTCGCTGAGCAGGCCGATCAGGGTCTGGCGAATGGGGGTCAGGCTCATGCCAGCACCTCGTCGAGCCAGGTCTCGCCACGGGGCCCCATGAAGCGCACCTCGTGCTCGAGCAGGACCCCGAAACGCTGCTGCACCGCATCGCGCACATGGGCGGCCAGGGCGATCAGCTCTGCGGCCGTCGCGCCGCCGCGGTTGACCAGCACCAGGGCCTGCTGCCCATGGACCTGGGCGCCGCCGATGGCGAACCCCTTGAGGCCGCACTGATCGATGAGCCAGCCCGCCGCCAGCTTGGCCTGCCCCTCCCCGGCCGGATAGATGGGCAGCGTCGGCCATCGCTCCTTGAGCTGGTCGGCCCGAGCCGCGGACACCAGAGGATTCTTGAAGAAGCTGCCGGCATTGCCGAGCACGGCCGGATCCGGCAGCTTGGCCATGCGGGTGGCGCAGACGGTCTCGAAGATGGCCTGAGGGGTGGGCGCCGCCAGGGCGCCCAGAGGGCCATAGCCGAGCACGGGCAGCCAGGCCTTGGGAAGCGCCAGCCCCACCGCGGTGATCAGGTGACTCTCCTGATAATCGTGCTTGAAGATACTATCCCGGTAGCCGAAACGGCACGCCTCGACCGGGATCCGCTCCTGCTGGCCGCTATGCCAGTTGAAGGTGTCCACATGGCGACAGAAGGAGGCCAGCTCCACCCCGTAGGCCCCGATGTTCTGCACCGGGGCGGCGCCCACAGTGCCCGGGATCAGCGCCAGGTTCTCCAGCCCGGGCATCCCCTGGGCCAGGGTGTGGCAGACCAGCTCATGCCAGGATTCGCCGGCAGCCACCTGCAGCAGCCAGTGATCCCCGCCATCCTCCACCTGGATGCCCCGCAGGCGATTGTGGATCACCAGCCCCTCGAAATCGCAGGTAAACAACAGATTGCTGCCGCCGCCCAGGATGAGGCGTGGCTGACCCTGCCACTCGGGGGTGGCCACCAGGGAGGGCAGCTCGTCCAACCGGGTCAGTTCGGCCAGCCAGCGGCAGCGGGCCGCGAGGGAGAAGGTATTGAGGGCCGACAAGTCGGCGTGAGCGGTGAGTTTCATCTGCGGGTCCCGGCAATGACAGGGCGCCAGTCTACCTCAACTCGGTTCGCGGCGAGAAATCCCGCAGGCGACCAGACCTGCCTTCGCCTCCGAGCGGGCCTGGTGATGTCGATCTGCCCCCCCGGCAGAGCGGGTTCCCTTTGCGGACTCACTCGGCTGGTTTAGAGTAACAGGCTCGCTCTGCGGAAGGACAACTGATGAACAACCAATTTGCCGTGATCGGACTGGGGCTGTTTGGCACCGCCCTGTGTGAAGAGCTGGAGCGTCAGGACGCCGAGGTCCTGGCCATCGACATCGATGAGGTGAGGACCCGCCAGGTGGCCACCTTCTGCAGCCATGTGATAGTGGCGGACGCCACCGACGAGAACACGGTCGCCGAACTGGGCCTGGCCGAGTTTGACATCGTCTTCGTCGCCATCGGCAACAGCCTGGAGACCAGCATACTCACCACCCTCGTCTTGAAGGAGGCGGGGGTGAAGAAGGTGTGGGTCAAGGCCCGCGACAAGTTCCACGCCAAGATCCTGAAGAAGGTCGGGGCCGACAAGGTGATCAATCCCGAGTGGGACATGGGCCGCCGCGTCGCCCAGAGCATGTTCGACACCCGGCTGGTCGACTACCTGGAGCTGGGGCACGACATGGTGCTGACCGAATTCGTGATCGGTCTGCAACTCAACGATCGCACCCTGGCCGACCTGGATCTGCTGCAACAGACCGAGTTTCAGCTGCTGGCGATCAAGCGGGGGCAGACCCTCCACAACGTGTTGACCGGCACCCTGACCCTGGCCCTCGGCGACATCCTGATCCTGGCGGGCAACAAGCATGCCATCGACCGCTGGCTGGACAAGCAATGAGTTCCCTGTGGCGTGACACCTACGCCTTCGCCATCCGTCCTGATAACGCCTCCCGCTGGAGCGAGCCCAAGCTCATCCTCGGCAGCTTCCTGGCCATACTGGCGCTGGGTACCCTGTTTCTGGCCCAGCCCTCCAGCCATCATGGCGAGGTGAGCTTCATCAACGCCCTGTTCACCGCCACCTCGGCCATCAGCGTGACCGGGCTGGGGGTGGTGGACACCGGCAGTGCCTTCACCCTGCAGGGGCAGCTGTTCCTGCTGGTGCTGATGGAAATTGGTGGTCTGGGGCAGATGACCATGACGGTGCTGTTGCTGGCCCTGCTCAGCAAGCGGGTCGGGCTGCGCCAGCAGGTGCTCGCCAAGGAGGCCCTGGGTCAGGAGGGGTCGATCAACATAGTGCGCCTGGTCAAGCGCATCATAGTGTTCGCCTTGCTGGCCCAGTTGATCGGCGCCGCCATCATGGCGCTGCGCTGGGTGCCCGAGCTGGGGTGGCATCATGGTCTCTACGTCAGCTTCTTCCACGCCGCCTCGGCCTTCAACAACGCCGGTTTCTCGCTGTTTGCCAACAATCTCATGGACTACCGGGACGACCCCCTCATCAGCCTGACCATCTGCGCCCTGCTGATCCTGGGGGGCATCGGCTTCACCGTCATCATGGATCTGGTGCGCACCCGCAAATTTCGCAGGCTCAAGCTCCACAGCAAGCTGATGCTGGTGATGACCCCGGCCCTGTTGCTGGTTGGCACCCTGATGTTCTGGCTACTGGAGCACAACAACCCGGGCACCCTGGGCGGCCTCACCCCGGGCCAGCAGTGGCTGGCCGCCTTCTTTCAGTCCGCCAGCGCCCGCACCGCCGGCTTCAATACGGTGGATCTGGGTCAGTTCGGTCCACCCGCCCTGCTGTTCATGATGATGCTGATGTTCATCGGCGCGGGGACCACCTCCACCGGGGGCGGCATCAAGGTGACTACCTTCGCCGTGGTGATACTGGCGACTCGCGCCTTCCTCACCAAGCGGCCCCATGTCACCGCCTTCGATCGCACCATAGCGTCCCAGGTGGTGACCCGGTCCCTCGCCATCATCATCGTCAGCGCCATGGTGCTGATGCTGGCCATGTTCCTGCTGATGGTGACCGAGGATCTACCGTTCGATCGCATCATGTTCGAGACCATCTCGGCCTTCGCCACCGTGGGACTCAGCACCGGGATCACGACCCAGCTCAGCGAGCCGGGCAAGCTGATCCTGGTGCTGGTGATGATCTGTGGCCGTCTCGGCCCCCTGACCCTGGCTTTCATGCTGGCCAGGCCGAGCGAGACCCGCATCCGTTATCCGGAAGAGAACGTGCACACCGGCTGACCGTCGGCCGCATGAAAACACCGCAATACCAGCGGGGCCCTCGGGCCCCGCTGGTATTGCGCTTTGACCTGTGGTCCCTCAGGCCGCCTTCCCCTTGCCGGCCCTGCGCGGCGCACCGCGCCCTGTCGACGAGGTGGCGGAACCGGGTTTGGCGCCGGGCTTCCTGCCCCGCCCCGCCCCGGCCGACTTGCGTTTCGGGAAGGGGCGACGCCCGGCGCTCTCCTTGGGCAGGCCGCCGAAATCGGCCCCTGAGCTGTGGCGAGCCCCCTCAATCAGGCCATTGAGCTGCTCGGTGAGCGGCCCCATGAAGTGCTGGTAACTGCCATGACGCTCGGCAATCTGTCCCAGGCTCTGCTCCCACAGCGCCGTCATGTCCGGGGTGGTGGCACTCTCGGGCAGGGCCTGTATCAGGGCACGGCCGGTCGGGGTCGCCTTGATGCTCTTGCCCTGGCGATGCAGAAACTGACGCTTGAACAACAAGTCGATGATGCCGGCCCGGGTCGCCTCCGTGCCCAGGCCATCCGTCTCTCTGAGCGTCTTGCGGATCTCGGGATCCTGTACGAAGCGGGCGATCCCCGTCATGGCGGCCAGCAGGCTGGCATCGGTGAAGGCCTTGGGGGCCTGGGTCATCTTCTCCAGCAGCTCGCCCCGCTCGCAGAGCAGCTGCTCCCCCTGTTTCAGGGCAGGCAGGGTGCCGGCCTTCTCGTCGTCGTCCTCTTCTTCCACCCCGAGCAGCGCCTTCCAGCCCGCCTTGACGATGCGTCTGGCCTTGGCCTGAAACAGGCCCCCCTCGATGCGCAGCAGCACCCGGCTGTCGTTGTATTCGAACATGGGATAGAACTGCAGCAGATATTGGCGCGCCACCAGGCCGTAGATCTTGCTCTCATCCGCCGACAGGGTGGCGCCGTTGCCCTGTTTCTCGGTCGGGATGATGGCGTGATGGGCGTCCACCTTGCTGTCGTTCCACGCCTTGCTGCGCAGGCTGCCATCCGCCTCGCTCACCGCCCTGGCCAGCGCCGGTGCCGTGGCGGCAATGGCATCGCGCACCCGGGGGGCCCGGCCGAGGTGATCCCCGGGCAGGTGCCGGCTGTCGGATCTGGGATAGGTGATGAGCTTGTGGCGCTCGTAGAGGCTCTGGCAGATATCCAGCACCCGCTTGGCATCCATGCCGAACCGCTTGGCGGCATCGATCTGCAGGCTGGAGAGGTTGTAGGGCAGCGGCGGCGCCTGCTTGCGGGCCTGCTCCTCCACCTCCTCGACCCGTGCGGCCTTGCCCGCGATGCGATTGACCACGTTCTCGGCCAGGGCGCGCCTGAGCACCCGCCCCTCCTCGTCCTGCCAGGGCTGGCAGGCCTCTGACGGCAGCCACTTGGCGCAGAAGCGCTCATTACCCGCGGTCACCACATGGGCCAGCACCTCATAGAAGGGTTTGGGGACGAAGGCCTCTATCTCGCGATCCCGGCGCACCACCAGGCCGAGCAGGGGAGTCTGCACCCGGCCGACCGAGAGCAGGGCGCTGCAACCAGCCTTGCGCCCCAGCAGGGTATAGGCCCGGGTCATGTTGATGCCATAGAGCCAGTCGGCGCGGCTGCGGGCCAGAGCCGACACCGCCAGCGGCACGAACTCCTTGTTGTCGCGCAAGCCGTCGAGGGCGCGGCGCACCGCCGGGGGGTTGAGATCGCTGATGAGACAGCGCTGCACCGGCCTGGACTTGGGGTAGCCGAGAAAGTCGATCACCTCGTCCACCAGCAGCTGCCCCTCCCTGTCCGGGTCGCCGGCATTGACCACGCAATCGGCCCGCTTGATGAGCCCCTTGATGACATTGAGCTGGCTGCGGGTCTTGGGCTTGGCCACCAGTTGCCACTGGGCCGGGATGATGGGCAGCTGCTCCATGCGCCACTGCTTGTAGGCGGCGTCGTAAGCATCGGGCTCGGCCTGCTCCAGCAGATGGCCGATGCACCAGGTCACCACATCTCCCTGGGCCGTTTCGATGTAGCCCTCCCCCTTCTTGTGAGGCTTGGGCAGCACATCGGCGATGGCACGCCCCAGGCTGGGTTTTTCCGCGATGAAGAGTCGCATGGCTGACACACCTGAATACTGTATATGTAGCCAGTATACCCAGTCGACCGACAAAGCCCAAGCCGGCACCGACCGATGTGACTCGTCGTGACCCAGCCCGGGCAGCTTGGACTAAGCTGCTGAAGATCGCCCGCTCCCCATGGGGCCAGAGGCCGCCGCCAGGCCCCCGGATAGGGTCCCCTGCGGCCTCCCGGCCTCGTAACGATCGGGACTCATTCGTGGAAAAACCACGAGATTATTTTATGCTATGCAGGAAAACGCAGAAAAATAACGGCTTTTGGGTTTTGCAATGATGGGTGTCAAGCTTTGACCTGGCGCCACCTACTACCATATGGGTAATACTCACCTAGGAACTGCCACCATGCTTGGGTCCCTCTTCAAGAAGACCTGGTTCTGGCTCCTGCTGCTCGGGGCCCTGCTGGGCGTCGCGGCACTGGGCGTCACCGCCACCATACTGCACAAGACCAGCTCCACCGAGTTCTGCGTCTCCTGCCACTCCATGCAGACCCCGCTCGCCGAGTACCAGGGCAGCGTCCACTTCCAGAATCCCAGGGGCATAAGGGCCGAGTGCGCCGACTGCCACATCCCGGGGGACCCCACCTCCTACCTCTGGACCAAGATCCGCGCCGTGAAGGACATCTATCACGAGGCGATCGGCACCCTGGATACGCCGCAGAAGTATCAGGATCGCAAGCTGCTGATGGCTCAACATGTCTGGGACGAGCTCAAGGCCAATGACTCGGCCACCTGCCGCAGCTGTCACAGCTATGAGGCGATGGACGTGCTGGCCCAGCGCCCCAACGCCCGCGCCGAACACCCGGTCGCCATCAAGGAGGGGCAGACCTGCATCGACTGCCACCGCGGCGTCGCCCACATCATGCCGGACATGAGCGGTCTGGCCGCCGCCGGGGCGAGCGAGCTGGCCCAGGCCGCCGCCAAGACGCCGGCCAGCGTCACCACCCGTTACGCCATCGCCACCACGCCGCTGTTTCTGGATGCCAAGACAGACGCCAACCAGGGCAACCTGATGCCTTCCACCCGGGTCGAGATCCTCGGCAATGACAATGGCCGGGCCCGAGTCGAGATCGCCGGCTGGCAGCAAGATGGCGTCACCGATGTCTTCTATGCCGCCCCCGGCAAGCGCATCCTGAGCGCGCTGCTCGGCGACGAGGCCAAGCAACAGCTGGTCACGGGGGCGAGCGAGACGGATGCCAGCACCAAGCTCACCTGGCATCAGGTCAAGCTGACCGCCTGGGTCGACGAGACACAGCTGATCGGCGACCAGGAGAAGCTGTGGCAATACGCCTCCTCCCTGATGTCCGCCAACTGCACCGGCTGCCATGGCCTGACAGCCCTGGATCACTTCAATGCAAACCAGTGGATCGGCGTCATCAAGGGCATGGAACCGCGTACCTCCCTCACCCCGGAGCAGGCGCGCATGCTGACCCAGTACGTGCAAAAACACGCCAGTGACACGAATTCGGCTCTCTGAGGCAGGACACCAAGGAACTGTTATGACTCTCTTCAACGATAAAACCGCGAACCTGTCCCGCCGCCGCCTGCTCAAGGGCATGGGGGCCTGCGCCGCCCTGCCCCTGCTCGGCGGCCTCTTTCCCAAGAGCGCACTGGCCAAGGCCATCAGCACGGCGCTCGATCAGTTCACCACCCTGGTCCCGGCCCAAAAAGGCATACTCACCGGGGCCCACTGGGGCGCCTTCGAGGCCATCGTCGAGGATGGCCGCATGGTGCGTGTCCAGCCGGTGGCGGACGATCCAGCCCCGAACGACCTCATCGACATGGCCCCCTATCAGGTCCATGCCAAGAACCGCATCAAGTACCCCATGGTGCGCAAGAGCTGGCTCGAGCATGGCCCCGGGGCCAGCCCCGAGCTGCGCGGAGCTGACGAGTGGGTGCGGGTGAGCTGGGAGCAGGCCATCGACCTGGTGGCGGGCGAGATCACGCGGGTGCAGAGCCAGTTCGGCCCCCAGGCGATCCACGCCGGCTCCTACGGCTGGAAGAGCGTGGGCCTGTTCCACAACAGCCGCACCCTGCTGCACCGGCTGATGAACCTCTCTGGCGGCTTCACCGGCTATGCCGGCGACTACTCCACCGGGGCGGCCCAGGTGATCATGTCCCACGTCATGGGCTCCATCGAGGTGTACGAGCAGCAGACCGCCTGGCCCAATGTGGTCGAACATGCCGAACTGGTGGTGCTGTGGGGCGTCAATGCCCAGGTCACCCTCAAGAACAGCTGGAACATGCCGGACCATGAAGGGCAGGCCGGCTTCCTGGCCCTGAAGGAGAAGGGCACCCGGGTCATCAGCATAGACCCCGTCTACAACGAGACCGCCAAGCTGCTCGGCGCCGAGTGGATTGCGCCCAACGCCTACACAGATGTGGCCATGATGCTGGGGGTGGCCCACAGCCTCTACCGCGCCAAGAAGCACGATCAGGCCTTCCTGGATCGCTACACCAGCGGCTTCGACCAGTTCCTCGACTACCTGCTGGGCAAGACGGACGGCCAGCCCAAGAGCGCCGAGTGGGCGGCGGCCATCTGCGGGGTCGAGGCCGGGCAGATCACCCAACTCGCCCTGGACATGGCCGCCAAGCGCACCATGATCATGGCCGGCTGGGGCATGCAGCGTCAGCACCACGGCGAGCAGCCGAACTGGATGCTGGTGACCCTGGCCGCCATGCTGGGCCAGATCGGCCTGCCGGGGGGCGGCTTCGGCTTCAGCTACCACTACTCCTCCGGCGGCAGCCCGACCGCCAAGGGGGGCATACTGTCCGGCATCTCGGCCGGGGAGGCGCCCAAGAACGGTCCGGCCCCCATCCCGGTGGCCCGCATCGCCGACTGCCTGGCCAATCCGGGCAAGACCATCGACTTCAACGGCCGCAAGGTGACCTATCCGGACATCAAGCTGGTCTATGTGGCGGGCGGCAACCCCTTCCATCACCATCAGGACACCAACAACCTGCTCCAGGCCTGGCGCAAACCCGAGACGGTGATCGTCCACGAACCCTACTGGACCGCCACCGCCAAGCACGCCGACATAGTGCTGCCGGCCACCACCAGCTACGAGCGCAACGATCTGGAGATGGGGGGCGACTACTCCCAGCGTTACGTCTTCCCGATGCACCAGTGCGTGCCGCCCCAGTTTGAGGCCCGCAACGATTTTGACATCTTCCGTGCCGTGGCCGCCAAGCTGGGCATGGAGGAGGCCTATACCGAAGGCAAGGACGAGACCCTCTGGCTCAAGCAGATGTATGACGCCATGGCCCTCCAGGCCCGGGGCGCCAAGGTGGCGCTGCCGCCCTTCACCATGTTCTGGGAGTCGAACAACTATGTGCGCTTCCCGGTACCCGAGGCGAACAAGCAGTGGATCCGCCACGGTGATTTTCGCGAGAACCCGCTGCTCAACCCCCTCGGCACCCCGTCCGGCAAGATAGAGATCTTCTCCAACACCATCGCCAAGATGGGCTATGCCGACTGCGCGGGCCACGCCAAATGGTTCGAGCCCAAGGAGTGGAAGCAGGGCCCGGCGGCGGCTCAGTATCCCCTCTCCCTCAACACCTCCCACCCGACCCAGCGGCTGCACTCCCAGCTCGACAACACCCCCCTGCGGGACAAGTTCGCGGTGGCGGACCGGGAAGCCATCATGATCCACCCCGATGACGCCAAGGCCAGGGGCATAGCGGCTGGGGATCTGGTGCGCGCCTTCAACGATCGCGGCCAGATCCTGGTGGGGGCGCTGGTTTCCAGGGACGTGCGCCCCGGGGTGGTGCGCATCTGCGAGGGGGCCTGGTTCGACCCCGCCGAGCCGGGCAAGGTGGGCGCCCTGTGCAAGAACGGCAACGTCAACTGCCTCACCTTCGACGAAGGATCGTCGAGCCTGGCCCAGGGCAACTGCGGCCACATGGCCCAGCTGCAGATAGAGAAGTACACAGGCCCTGTGCTGGCCAATACCGCCCACGCGGTACCGGCCAATGCCTGATCCTGTCTGCTGACCATGAAAAAACGGCGCCGAAAGGCGCCGTTTCTTTGTCTGTCTGCCAAAGAGCAGACATGGTCGGGACAGATTCAAAAATCCCCTTCCTCCATATACTCCTGGGCACACTCCACCCACGAGGGGGGCCAGAGCCCTGGCCGATAATTCAGAAGTCCCCTTCTTCCATATACTCCTGGGCACACTCCACCAGCTGGGGCCAGAGGTCTTCCGGCACCCAGGCATCCGGGTCATCCTCGTCACCGTCATACTGGGTCCAGAAATAGGTACGCAGCCCGCTGGCGAACTCGTCGCTCACCTCGGCCAGCTCGGAGAGGGGCCCCAGCCAGGCGATGCGGCGCAGGCCGCTGGCGAGGTCATTGATGGCATCGACCAGGGCGCGGTTGTCCGGGTTCTGCTCCACCAGCAGGGTGAAGCGCTCCCTGGCCTGCTCGGTCTGATCCTCATCCAGCTCCCCCACATCGGCCAGCAGGTCGACAAACTCTTCCAGCAGGTACTCGATCAGGCTCTCTCTCTCTTCAAACCACTGGATCTGGGCCCCTTTGGTACCCAGCACGGAGGCATCGAACGAATCATCAAGATGGCACAATGCCCACGGATCGTCGGTCATGAATCTCTTCCTCAGGCGTCAACAGATGCCACATAGTAAGCCCGGCCCGCCCCCCTCGCCACTCCGGATGGGGGGCGGGCCCGGCATGAAACAAGGGGCGGCGTCGCGCGGCCTCAGCCGTCGACCCGCGCCACCTTGGGCAGGGAGAGGGAGGCCGCCAGCCCCCCCAGTTCGGCACGGCCCATGATGAGGCTGCCGCGATAGGCTTCGGCCAGGTCTGATACGATGTTGAGGCCGAGCCCGGAGCCGGGCACCTTCTCATCGAGGCGCACCCCGCGCAGCACGGCGCGGGCGATCTGATCCTCCGTCATACCGGGGCCGTCATCCTCGATGCGCAGGCTGATCCAGCCTCCCAGCTCGGCGCTGGAGACCCGCAACCGGCCCGCCGACCACTTGTAGGCGTTTTCCAGCAGGTTGCCGACCATCTCGTCAAAGTCCTGCTCCTCCACACCGACCGCCAGGGTGGCGGGCACCTGCAGATCCAGCTCCCTGCCCGGATAGAGGCGGGAGAAGGCGCGGCAGATGTACTCCACCCGGGCCCGCACCGGGGTGGAGACCCCGAGCACCTTGGCGGCGCCGGTCACCCGCGCCTTGCCCAGGTGATAGTCGATGTGGCGCTGTATCTTGTCGAGCTGCTCCAGCATGGCCCCCTGCTCCTCGGGGGGCAGCTGGGCCAGCTGGTTGCGCATGATGCTCAGCGGCGTCTTGAGGGCGTGGGCCAGGTTGCCGGTGTGGGCCCGGGCCCGCTGCAACAGCTCGCCATAGTGGTGCAGCAGGCGGTTGATATCCTCCACCAGGGGCTGGATCTCCAGGGGATAGCGCAGGCGGAACCCCTCCTGGTGTCCCTGATGGACCCGCACCAGCTCGCGCCGCAGCAGGTGGAGCGGGCGCAGGCCATAGACTATCTGGAAGGTGAAGCCGAGCAGCAGGCCGGTGGCGGCGAAGCCCAGGCCGAGGAAGAGGCCGATCCGGGTCTTGCGCAGCGTCTCGGTCAGGGCCGTGCTGTCCTTGGCCATCACCAGGGTAAACACCCGATCCGATCCGGGCAGCAGGACATTGCGGGTCATGATCAGCAAAGGCTCGTGATTGGGCCCCCTGCCGAGGAAGAGATCCGGATCCCCGAAGGCGGACTTGAGGCCATGGCTCTTGAGGTTGGTGTCCCAGAGCGAGCGGGAACGGCTGACGATCTGCTCCCCCAGCTCCAGCTGCCAGTAATAGCCGGAATAGGGCTGCCGGTAGCGGGGATCGGCCATGGGCTCGGTGACCGCGGGCAGGCCGCTGTGCTGCACCTCCAGTCGCGCCAGCAGATCATAGAGCTGCAACCTCAGGCTGTCGGCTTCCGCCTCCTGCCAGTAGTTGCGCATCATGGTCTGCAGGCTGAAGCCGGTGGCGGAGAGAAAGAGACCGCACCAGATGAGGGCGATGGCCACCAGCCGTCCCCGCAGGGTCCGTACCAGCCTCATTCAGGGTGCCCCTGTGCCCCTTGCTGCCGGGTCTGACTCATTCGTTGATCCGGTAGCCAAGGCCGCGCACCGTCTCGATCAGGTCGGCATGGGTCTTCTTGCGGATCCGGCCGATGAACACCTCCACCGTGTTGGAGTCGCGGTCAAAGTCCTGGGCGTAGATGTGGTCGATGAGCTCGCTGCGGGACACCACCTTGCCCTTGTGCTGCATCAGGTAGCCGAGCACCCGGAACTCGTGGGCGGTGAGCTTGATGGGGGTCCCCTCGTACCACACCTGGGAGGCGGCCATGTCCAGGCGCACGCCGCCCATCTCCAGGATGGAGCTGGCATTGCCGGCGGCGCGGCGCACCAGGGCATGGACCCTGGCCACCAGTTCGGCGACCTGGAACGGCTTGGTGAGATAGTCATCGGCCCCGGCGTTGAGCCCCTCTATCTTCTCGTGCAGCTGGCCGCGGGCGGTGAGCACCAGCACTGGGGTCGTCATCTCCTTGCTGCGCCACTCCTTGAGGATGCTCAGGCCATCGCGCCCCGGCAGGCCGAGATCCAGGATGATGGCGTCATAGGGTTCCGTCTCCCCGAGGAAACCGGCCTCGTTGCCATCGTGGCAGAGATCGGTGACGAAACCGGACTGTCGCAGTTGCTCGGCCAGCTGGTTGGCCAGGGTCTTTTCATCTTCAACGATCAGAATGCGCATGGATTGGGTCCAATGAATGGGATGTCACTCGGCGACGGGCGCCGGCGGAATGAAGAGATGTTCGAGATGATGGCCCTTGAGCCACACCATTTCCAAGGTATCGGCGCGGTAACCGACCTTGATGACGCTGTTTTCCCGATCGATCATCCTGAGCTCGTAGAGCCAGCGCCCGTCCTGTTCGCTCAGATCGACCCGCAGCACTCGCCCCGGCAGATGGGCCGCCGCCGCCATCACCTCGTGGAAGGGTTTCACCCGTCCCTCGCTGACCGCCTGTTGCAGCTGCGCCTCGCTCGGCTCGCCATGGGCAGCCAGGGAGCACAGCAGGGCAAACAGACCCAGGGCTCTATTCATGGGGGATTCATCTCCAGAAACCTAGCATGATCGCGGTTATAGTCTGCCAGCCCTGAATCCGGAATGAATATGATCCCGCGCACGATTTTCCCCATACTGGCCCTGTTGCTCAGCCTGACACCGCTCTGGGCGGGGGCACAGCAGGGGCGGCTCGAGATGGCAGAACTGATGAAACTGCTGGTGGCGAAAGGGTATCACGATATCCGGGAAGTCACCCTGACCGAAGAGCGGTTCGAGGTCGATGCCCTGGACGACGCCTCCCGACGGGTGCGCCTGGTGGTGGATGCCCGCAGCGGCGAGCTGCTGAGCCAGGAGCCGCAGTAAGGGCCACCCCCTCCCCAGCCGCCAATGCAAGAGAGGCCATCAGGCCTCGCTTGCATTGAGCTTGTCGCGACGCTGCCCCTTGGGGCGGCCGCGCCAGGGCTTGAGCAGCCTGTCCCGCCGCGGCCAGAGCAGCGCCAGGGCCAGCAACAGATAGATGAGGGGCTCCTGCCAGCCGCTCTTGACCGACCACCAGTAGTGCACCGGCACCAGCAGGGCCACGGCATAGATCCAGTTGTGCAGCCGCTGCCAACTCGGCCCCATGGCCCGCAGCAGGGCCGGGATCGAGGTGATGCCGAGCGCCAGCAACAGCAGCAGGGCGATGGCCCCCACCACTATGTAGCTGCGCTTCACCAGCTCGCCGCCAATCAGCCCCCAGTCGAACTGCAGATCCAGCCCCAACCACACCATGAAGTGCAATGACGCCCAGGCCGCGCACCAGAGCCCGAGAGGGCGGCGCAGCTTGACGAGCTGGCCCTGGCGCCAGCGCTTGGCGAGCGGCGAGACCAGCAGGGTGAGCAGCAGCAGATGCAGGGCCCCCTTGCCGAGATAGTGGGTCAGCCCCTGCACCGGATCCCCCCCCAGCAGGCCGGCCGGCACGGCATAGCCGAGCCAGAGCAGACTCCCCAAGGCGCCCAGGTGCACCAGCAGGCGCAAGCCATTGATATGGGCTGTTTTCAGTCTCGGCGTCATATCGCTGTTCCCGTTATGTTTTTCCCACCCCTCATCCCCAACCCTTCTCCCGCCAGGGGAGAAGGGGGCAAGAGACCATTCGGGCAGAGCGTCAGTCTCAATACCATTTGCGCAGATCCATGCCCTGATAGAGGGAGGCGACCTCCTCCCCGTAGCCGTTGAACATCAGGGTGGGCTGGCGCTTGGCGCCAAAGATCCCCCCCTCGCCGATGAAGCGTTCGCTGGCCTGGCTCCAGCGCGGGTGATCCACCTCTGGATTGACGTTGGCGTAGAAGCCATATTCGTTCGGCGCCAACAGGTTCCAGGTGGTGGGTGGCATCTCCTCCACCAGCCGGATGGAGACGATGCTCTTGATGCTCTTGAAGCCGTACTTCCAGGGCACCAGCAGCCGGATGGGGGCGCCATTTTGCCCAGGCAGCGTCTTGCCATAGAGGCCGACCGCCAGGAAGGCGAGTGGATGCATGGCCTCGTCGATGCGCAGCCCCTCCACATAGGGGTAATCGATGCCGCCGCCAAGGGAGCGGGAAGCCTGTCCCGGCAGCTGCTCAGGATCATACAGGGTCTCGAACGCCACGAACTTGGCACGGCTGGTGGGGGCGGCCCGCTTGATGATGTCGGCCAGGGAGATGCCACTCCAGGGCAGCACCATGGACCAGGCCTCGACACAGCGCAGCCGGTAGATGCGCTCCTCCAGGGGCTCCTTGTCCACCAGATCCTTCACATCCAGGGTGAAGGGGCGCTCGACCTCGCCGCCGACCTTCAGGGTCCAGGGCTCTGTCTTGAGGTAGTGCGCGTTGCGCGCCGGATCCCCCTTGCCGGTGCCCAGCTCGTAGAAGTTGTTGTGACTGGTCGCCTTGTCATAGGGGGTCAGCACCAGGCCCTCTGGGCGCGGCGCCGGACTGGCCTTGAGGGGTTTGCCTGCCGGGGCCGGCGCGGCGTCGCCCTTGAACAGATCGAGCAGGCTGGCCTGGGCGGGCAAGGCCAGGCTGGCGGCCCCGAGCCCCAGGCCCTTGAGCACCAGGCGCCGGTCCCGGTAGACCTGCTCCGGGGTGACATCGGCCTCGGTCGGATGATGGGAAGAAGAAGACTTGATCAGCATGCAGGGCTCCCGTCGGGATGAGGTGTTAATGATGAGACCGCGTCACCGCCAGATCCCTTTCATCCCGTGACAAAAAAGGCAACCGAGCGGGTCATGGGGCGTAAGGGAGCCCCTTGCACAGGGTGCCGACCAGAAACAGCATGACGAAGACAAGCAGGGGAACCAGGACGTTTGACGACATGAGACTCACTCCTTCGAGGCGACGGGGCCCATAACTATGGTGCAGCCAGGAGGGGTCGGCCAGTGAATCTTTTTCGCGAGCGCAAGCGTATTCCTGCCGGTCGAAGCGTGATCTGGATCACGGCTCGCTGTGCCCCGCCTTGCCGCTGCTTTGCACAGGGGTATTCTCCCGCCCTTTCCACATTGCCAGGGGTGTATCGCCATGTCTCCGCTGCTTGCCATTGCCCTCACCACGGGCCTGCTCTCTGCCCTCTGGGGCTGGCTGGCCGTGGCGCTCGGTCTCCTCTCCTGGGTTGGTTTCCTCGGCTGCACCAGCTATTTCGCCTCCCAGGGCGGCGTGCGCGCCCTGGGTCAGACCCTGCTGTGCAATGCCAGTGGCATGCTCTGGGCCCTGCTGCTCATTCATGGGGAGTCCTGGTGGGGAGCCGGCGTGGCCGGCTATCTGATGACCGGGGTGGTGGCGACTCTGATGTGCATGCAGGCCAGGCAGCAGTGGCTGGCCTATATTCCCGGCACCTTCGCCGGTTGCTGCGCCACCTTTGGCGCGGCGGGAGAGTGGCGCCTGGTCCTGCCCTCCCTGGTGCTGGGTGCCCTGTTTGGCTACCTGATGAAGGCGAGCGGCCTCTGGTTGTCGCACCGCAGCCAGCGGCCGGCCCCGTCCGCCCGGCAGACCAGCCCCTCGGCCTGATCCTCCCTCACCCCTTGGGCTTGAAGTTGGCGGCCTCTATATGGTGGCGGTTGAGCAGCTTGTAAAAGTCGGTGCGATTGCGTCCCGCCATGTTGGCGGCCAGGGTGACATTGCCCTCTGTGGTACGCAGCAGGCGGATCAGGTACTCCTTCTCGAACTCGGCCCTGGCCTCGTTGAAGGAGGGGATGCCGCCGCTGTGACCGCTCAGGGCGGACTCCACCATGACGGCCCCGATCACCGGGCTGCTGCACAGGCTCGCCAGCTGTTCCACCAGGCTGGAGAGCTGGCGCACGTTGCCCGGCCAGGCGGCACTGGCCAGCATGGCCAGCGCCTCGGGGGAGAAGCCCATCGCCAGACAGTCTGGGTGGCGCGCCCGGTAGCCATCGAGCGCCTGTCTGGCCAGCAGGGGGATGTCCTCGCTGCGGTTGCACAGGGGCGGCAGGGTAATGTTGGCGACGTTGAGCCGATAGAAGAGATCCTCTCGAAACCGCCCCTCGTCCATGGCCGCCACCAGATCCTGATGGCTGGCGCTGATCACCCTTACCTCGGGCGTCCCCTGGCCATACTCCTGCAGCACCTGCAACAGCTTGGCCTGCAGCGAGGCCGACAGGTTGCCTATCTCGTCGAGGAAGAGGGTCGCGCCCCTGGCCTGGTCGAACAGGCCGGAGCGGCCATCCTCGCCAAACAGCTCCCGATCCAGCGCCTCCCAGGAGAAGGCCGCACAGTTGATGGCGTGGAACGGCCGATCCCGCCGGCTACTGGCCTGGTACAGGGTCTGGGCCATGAGCCCCTTGCCCGCACCGGACGGTCCCAGGATCAGCACGGGCACCTCCATGCCGGCGATGGTGCTGGCCTGGATCAGGATCTGCTCCATCTGGGGGTTGCGGGTCAGGATCTGGGACTGCCACTCCCAGGTCTGCTTGGGACGGGTCAGGCTGAGGGCATGCTCTATGGTGCTCAGCAGCTCGTCCTTGTCGATGGGCTTGGTCAGGAAGCTGAACACCCCGGAGCGGGTCGCCTGAATGGCATCGGGAATGGTGCCGTGGGCCGTCATGATGATGACGGGCATCCCCAGCCACTGGGCCTGGATCTTCTCGAACAGCGCCAGCCCATCCATGCCTCCCATGCGCAGATCGCTCAGCACCAGATCGGCCCGCCGCTGGCGCAACCGATCGAGGGCCGCCTCGGCGCTGTCGGCGGTGTCCACCTCGTAACCCTGGCTGCGCAGCCGCATGCCCATCAGCTTGAGCAGGCTGGCATCATCATCCACCAACAAGATACGGCTCATGGCAAGGCGCTCCCCGTCTCCTGATACTTGCGTCGGTTGAGCTGCTCATCGATGGCGGAGAGCTGCTCTATCTGCCGCTTGAGCCGCTGCACCTCCTGGCTCTGGTCGTCGCGCCGGCTGTCGCGGGCCAGCAGCTGCTCGCCCAGGGCAATCCAGCTGCGCAGGAAGGCCTGAGCATCCAGGCCGAGTTCCGGCTGCAACCCCTTGAGGGCATCGAGTCCGGCGCGGCGGCTCGCCACCGACTCGGCGGGATGGCTGTTGACCATGGCCAGGCTGACCCGGCTCTCCAGATCCGGCTGGTTGCGCAGCCGCTCACGCTCCTGCTCCCGCTGTTGTGGCTGGCTGGCCAGCAACCAGTCGGAATATTGCAGGCGCACCTGCATCTCCTTGTTGGCAAACTCCATGCGCTGGGTCAGCTCGGCATCCGTGACCGAGGCGGGCTCCTGGCGCGGCAGCAGGCCGCACCCCGTCAACATGCCCGCCAGCAGGGCGGGAAACATCAGTCGTTTGATCATAGGTATCACTTCAGCGTCAACCGGAAACAGACGGCGGCCTGGCCATCGTCCACCAGACTCAGCTCGCCGCCGAGGCTGATGGCCGACTCACGGGCAATGGAGAGCCCCATGCCAGACCCTTTCAATACGCCCTCACGAGCGATACTGCCCTGCTCGAAGGGTTCGAAGATACGTTCACGTTCATCCTGGGGGATGGTGGGGCCCTCATTGGCCACCTCCAGCCAGCTTTGCTGCCCATCCTGGCCCCAGCGGATCCAGATCTGGCCACCCCGGGCGCCATAGCTGACCGCGTTGGAGAAGAGGTTGTCGATGATGAGCCGCATCCGGTAAGGGTCGGTCAGCAGGGTCAGCTCCCGCTCCGGCAGCTGCACCCTGCTCCCCTTGGATTCGAGCGCCAGCCGGTATTCGGCGCACAGGGACTCGAGCAGCGGCGTCAGCGCCACCGGCACCCGCTCGAACGCCTCCTGCTGGCTCAGGCGGTTGAAGTCGAGCAGTCGCTCGATCAGGGTCTGCAGACGGCGGCTGTTCTGTTCCAGCATCTGGCAGATCTCCTGCTGATCCGGGGTGAGGGGCCCCACCAGCTGCTCGCAGAGCAGATCCGCGCCCTCCCGCAGCACCGCCAGCGGCGTCTTCAGCTCATGGGAGACATGGCGCAGAAACTGATACTTCTGCTGCTCCAGCTCCTTCAACTTGTCGTGCAGCCAGCCGATCCGCTCCCCCAGCACCACCAGCTCCGCCGGACCATCGACCGGTTTCTTGTCCGGCTCTATCCCGGCGCCCAGGCTGAGGATTCGCGACTCAATCTGGCGCACCGGGTGGATGATCAGGTAAGTGAACAGCAGGATCAACAGCAGGCTGAGCACGGCGACCAGGCCGCTGACCCACCAGATCTCCTTCATGAGCGCATCGATGGCGAGCCGCACCCTGAGCACATGCTCATCCACCTGGCTGCGGGTCGCCACCTCCAGCTGCATGTTGGCCTCGCTGAGATCCTCGAAGCGCAAACTGGTCGACTCGGCCTTGGCCCGAGCCAGATCCTGCAGGCCATCGAGCCAGCCGATCAGCTCGTCCAGCTGGCCGTAGACGGGGGCGTTGGGGATGGAAGCCTGGTGCTCCTTGAGCAGGCCGCGATAGTGGCCGAGCTGCTGCTGATAGCTGGCGAGGATGCGATTGTCCCCGAGCACGGCGTAACGGCGCAGGGTGCGTTCCAGATCCACCGCCAGACTGGTGAGCAGGGTCGCCCGCCGCGTGTCGCGCACCGCCCGCTCCATCTCGTCACTGGTGAGCTGACTCAGGTGTTCGAGGGCGCGAGTGTCGTGCCAGATCATGCCGCCGAGCGGCATCAGCACCAGCGCGAAGCCCATCAGGACCACTTGTAACAGTGAGCGCGGTCTTACCCTTGTCATCTTGCACTCTCAGCTCATCATTGGGGTGGCAAGCATATCCGCAGTCGCACAAAAAACAAAACCGGCCCAGGGGCCGGTTGAATCACCGCTGCCTGACTAGGCAGAAAATACGGAGACGGCACTGATGATGAACACCAGGGCGAGGGCCCCCGTCGCCGTCACCACAGCCCACTTCATTTCTGCACTCATAACCCCTCCTGAGTTGCTCAATCAGAGCCCGATCACAACATATCGGATTGATGTTAATGCATAGTTAAGGTAATTAACGTGAGCCAGATAACCATTTTCAGATGAGCCTCAACGCAAGGGATAGCGCCATGTTCTATCTGTGTAGCATAGGATCCAACCTCGAACCCGAACGGCATGTCGATCGTGCGCTCGGCGAACTGCTGGCGCGTTTTCGGCGTCTGCAGCTGAGCTCGGTGATCAAGACCAAGCCTGTGGGCATGCAGTCGCGCCACGACTTTCTCAACTGTCTGTTCGTGATCGAGAGCGAGAGCGCCCCCCAGAGCCTCAAGGCGGAGTTCATCGCCATGGAGCAGGCCCATGGCCGCAATCGCGGCGATCCCCTGTGCAAGGTGCACGACAGGCCGCTCGACATCGACATCCTGGCCATGGGCGACGACGACGACTTTCACGCCGCCGAGGTCGATGCCTACCTCCAGGATCTGCTGGCCGAGCTCTATGGCGAGCAGCCTGCCAACGTCCAGAAAGTGGTGCTGAGCCCCTGCGGGGTGACCATAGGCCAGGCCCCGGTCTACCTCAGTCAGGGGTCAGATGATGGCCAGGGAGCGGCCACCGTCCACCTTGATGCTCGCCCCCGTCATGTAGTGATTGCCCAGCAGTAGCTGCACCGCCTGCCAGATAGGCTCTAGCCCCCCCTCCCGCGCCAGCGGCGTCCTGGCCAGCACCTGCTGGCGCCAGGCCTCATCGTGCTCGTCGAGAAACAGTATGGGGCCGGGCTCTATGGTGTTGACCCGCACCGCCGGGGCCAGCTGACGCGCCAGGCTCATGGCCAGGGAGTGAGCCCCCGCCTTGGTCGCCACATAGTTGGCAAAGCGAGGGGCAGGGCCGTGAATGTAGATGTCGGTGATCTGGATGATGCTGGCGTTGACATTGCTCGCCAGCCTGGGGGCCAGCACCTGGTTGAGCTGGAAGGGGGCCGCCATGTGCACCTGGTAGAAGCGATCGAACTGGGCCAGCTGCTCGGCGGGATCCTCGGCCAGGGGCTCGAATGCCGAGGCGTTGTGGATGATGAGCCCCAGACCCTCATGGCGCGCCGTGGCATGGGCCAGGGCGGCCACCTCCCCGGGCCGGGTGAAGTCGGCCTGGATAAGCTCGACCCCGAGCGCCCTCAGCCGCGCCAGCTCCGGGCGCTCGGAGCGATACTGCCCCGTCACCTGCCAACCCGCCGCCACCAGCTGCTCGCACAGATAAAACCCGAGTCGTCGACCCGCTCCCGTCACCAAGGCACGCATAACCCCTCCTCACCATCCCTGAGCCGATCGGTGCCATTTGTCACAAAATTGCCCGGCCGATCGCATCTTCACCCCATCGCCAATGATATTGTCTATCAATCCCTGCGGCACCACCCATTGGTGCCAGCGAAGCGGCTGTCTCATAGTGCAGGCAACCAGAACCGTGGAGCAATCAATATGTTACAAGTACGCGATCACATGAGCCGCCTGAGCCACTCCCTCAGCCCCCAGCAGGGGCTGGCCGCCGCCCTCGACAGCCTGTACGCCTCCGGCCTGAGTGGTCTGCCCGTGCTCAATGACCAGCATCAGCTGGTTGGCTTTCTCTCCGAGCAGGACTGCATCCCCAGCCTGCTGACCGGCAGCTACCACTGCGATACCCGCACCCAGGTGCAGGACATGATGAGCAAGACCCCCCTCTCCATCGGCCCCAACGAGAGCATCCTGGATCTGGCCCGCCAGATGACGGGAGCCAAGCCCCGTATCTACCCCGTGGTCGAGCAGGGCAAGGTGATCGGCATCATCAGCCGCCGCCAGGTGATGCAGGTGCTCAATCAGCAGCTCAAGGGGTGCCAGCAGACCTGAGTTCGGGACTCAAGCATCGACCAGGGATGGTCGATATGATCTCGACCACCGCGGCCAAGGCGCCGCCCCCGTGGCTTTTGGAGAAGCTGAGTGCGGATCTTGTTTCTGTTATGGCTGCTGCCCTGCGCTCTCGGCGCCAAGACGCTGGTGATTGGCGGCATGCTGGAGCCACCGCTCAAGTACCTCGATGCCCAGCAGCGCCCGACCGGCATGGACGTCGAGCTGCTCACCGAGATCTTCACCGCCATGGGGGTGCCCATCGAGATCATCCTGACCGATTCGAGCGCCCGCCTCACCCGCAATGCCAAGACGGGGCGCTACGATCTGCTGATGAGCCACTCCTTCCAGCCCGGACGGGAAGCCTACCTCCTCTATCCGAAGCAGTCTCACATCCGCCACAGCTGGCACTTCTTCGTGCGCAAGGCAGACAAGGCGCGCATCCAGTATCAGTCCATCGAGGATCTCAAACCCTGGCGTATCGGCCTCACCCGGGATTACGCCTACACCCCCGAGCTCAGCGCCATGCTGCATGCCCCCGGCTACCAGTTTCAGGAGATCCCCCTCAACCAGCTGCAACTGCGCAAGCTGGTGGCCGGGCGCATCGACCTGGTGCCCATGTCCCTGGTCACCGCCTTCGGCCAGATCCGTGAAGAGGGGCTGAGCGATCGGGTCGATTACCTGCCCAAACCCCTCAAAAGCAGCCCCTACTACCATGTCTGGTGCAAGGCCAGGGCCGATGCCGACACCCCGGCCCTGATGGCGGCCTACGATGCCGAGCTGCTGCACATGAAGCATGACGGTCGCCTCAAGGCCATCTACGACAAGTACGGCATCCCCTATATCGAGCCCTGAGCCCACCGATCCCGATACGGCGTTTCCAGCATCCAGCGCGTCCCTTATGCCCGACTCAGGGTTTCACAGGGGAGAGGGATCTTGCTCGACAGTCAGGGCCTCACATCTCGCAGGATGGGATTTTGCAGCGAGAGCAGGGTTTCGGTATGAGGTCTGGACCTCGCACACCCCTCCATGCGCTGCCCCCTCAGGGCTTCACGTCTCTCAATGTCAGGTTTTGCAGCGAGATCAACGTCTCGCATGAGGCCTGGATCTCGCACAACCCCCCATGCGCTATCCCCTCAGGGCTTCACGTCCCGCAGGATGGGGTTTTGCAGCGAGATCAACGTCTCGCATGAGGCCTGGATCTCGCACAACCCCCCATGCGCTGCCCCTCAGGGCTTCACATCTCTCAATATCGGGTTTTGCAGCGAGATCAACGTCTCGGTGGACTGGATCTCGTCTATGGTCTGGATCTTGTGGATCAGCACCGTCTGCAACTCGTCGATGGAGCGGGTCATCACCTTGATGAAGATGCTGTAATTGCCCGTGGTGTAGTAGGCCTCCACCACCTCGTCCAGCGCCTGCAGTCTGGCCAGGGCCGAGGGGTAATCCTTGGCACTCTTGAGGTTGATGCCGATAAAGCAGCAGACGTCATACCCCAGCCGCTTGGCATTCACCTGCACCCTGGTCCCCTCGATGATCCCCGCCTGCTTCATCTTCTCCACCCGCACATGGATGGTGCCCGGGCTGACCGCCAGCTGCTTGGCCAGCTCGGCATACGGGATCCGCGCATTCTCCATCAGGGCGCTGAGGATGGCCTGATCGAGATTATCGATCCGATAATTTTCTGGCACTTTTTTGCACTCCCGTTGAGGATATCTCATTAATGACCGGGTTATTTTGTAGAAAAAAACAGGCAAAGCCTATTTCTATTATCGAATATTGAATTTTATGTGCCATCTGTTGAAGAATCACCGCATTCAACGGGTTCGCAACAGGTATTCAGCATGAAACAGCACTACATTCGCAGCCAGCAGCAGATCAGCTTGGTCAAAGAGATCTTCTCCCGCCAACTCGCCCAGCAACTCGGTCTGATGGAGGTACAAGCCCCCATTCTGAGCCGGGTCGGCGACGGCACCCAGGACAACCTCTCCGGCCACGAGCATGCGGTGCAGGTCAAGGTGAAGACCCTGCCCGAGCACAGCTACGAAGTGGTGCATTCGCTGGCCAAGTGGAAGCGCCAGACCCTGGGCCGCTTCGGCTTCGGCCCGGGTGAAGGCATCTACACCCACATGAAGGCGCTGCGCCCGGATGAAGACAGGCTCACCCCCATCCACTCCGTCTACGTGGATCAGTGGGACTGGGAGAAGGTGATGCCGGGCGAGCGCCGGGATCTCGCCTATCTGCAGGAGACGGTGCGCGGCATCTGGGCCGCCATCAAGGCCACAGAGCGCGCGGTCTGCGCCGAGCACGAGCTGACCCCCTTCCTGCCGGCGGAGATCCAGTTCCTGCACAGCGAAGAGCTGCTGACCCGTTACCCGGATCTCGACGCCAAGGGGCGCGAGCGGGCCATCGCCAGGGAGCTGGGGGCAGTCTTCCTCATCGGCATCGGCGGTGCGCTGTCCCACGGCGAGCGCCACGACGTGCGCGCCCCGGACTACGACGACTGGAGCAGCGAGAGCGAACTGGGTCTGGCGGGTCTGAACGGCGACATCCTGGTGTGGAACCCTGTGCTGGAAGACAGCTTCGAGATCTCCTCCATGGGGATCCGGGTCGACGCCGAGGCCCTGCGCCGCCAGCTCGCCATCACCGGGGACGAGGATCGCCTGCAGTACGACTGGCACCAGGATCTGCTGGCGGAGCGGATGCCGCAAACCATAGGCGGCGGCATAGGCCAATCCCGTCTGGCCATGCTGCTGCTGCAAAAAGAACATATCGGTCAGGTACAAGTAGGTGTCTGGCCATCCGAGATGAAGGCTGCCATCCCGGGCATGTTGTAAGTCGGCTTTCTCGTAAAGGAGCATATCGACAAACAGGCACAGGTCGGTGTCTGGCCGGCCGAGATGAAAGCCGCTATTCCTCCGGGCATGCTCTAAGCCGGTCAACGCAGTGAGCCTTCTCACAAAGGAGCACATCGGGCAGCAGACACACGTGTCTGGTCGGCCGAGATGAAAGCCACCATTCCAGGCATGCTGTAAACGAGTTGATTTCATCGGTCTGGCTCGCGGGTCAGCCCTGACAGGTGTGTGGCGGTGCGGACTGAAAGAGCGCAGTCCGCACAGGCTGTAAGCAGAGTGGTCATCCTGGATGGCCCTCTGCGAAACCGGGGCTTGCCCCTGCGACCCGCTCAACCCACGCAAGGTCGCATTGAATACATTCCTCCCGGCAATCTTAGGATTGCCGTTTTTTTTGCCTTACCGCCACCAGACATGACAACGCCAGCCCGAAGGCTGGCGTTGTGGACACGCAGGGGAGATCCATCACTGGGTCATGGTCAGCCCGTTGCTGTCGGCCCCCAGCAGCAACTTCTTGCCGGGGATGACCCGGCCACTGAGCAGGGCCTGGGCCAGGGGGTTCTCCACCTTCTGCTGGATCGCCCGCTTGAGGGGTCGCGCCCCGTAGACGGGATCGAAACCGGCGTGGACCAGCTTGGTCAGCAGCTCCTCGCTCACCTCCACCTCGAAGCCCTGGGACTCCAGGCGGCCCATCAGGCTCTTCAGCTGGATGCGGGCGATGGACTTGATGTGATCCTCGCCGAGGGGGTGGAACACCACAGTCTCGTCGATCCGGTTGATGAACTCCGGGCGGAAGCTGCGGGTCAGCAGCTCCATCAACAGGGCCTTCATCTCCTCATAGTCCTTCTCCGCGTAGTGCTCCTGGATGAGATCCGAGCCGAGGTTGGAAGTCATGATGACGACTGTGTTGCGAAAATCGACGGTGCGACCCTGACCATCGGTCAGGCGACCGTCGTCCAGCACCTGCAGCAGGATGTTGAACACATCCGGGTGGGCTTTTTCCACCTCGTCCAGCAGGATCACCGAGTAGGGGCGACGGCGTACCGCCTCGGTGAGATAACCCCCCTCCTCGTAGCCCACGTATCCCGGAGGCGCCCCCACCAGCCGGGCCACGCTGTGCTTCTCCATGAACTCGGACATGTCGATGCGCACCATGGCGTCCTGGGTATCGAACAGGAACTCGGCCAGCGCCTTGCACAGCTCTGTCTTGCCCACCCCGGTGGGGCCGAGGAACAGGAAGGAGCCGATGGGGCGGTTCGGATCGGACAGCCCGGCCCGGGAGCGGCGAATGGCGTTGGAGACGGCGTCCACCGCCTCCTCCTGGCCGATCACCCGGCTGTGCAGTTGCTCTTCCATCCGCAGCAGCTTGTCCCGCTCCCCTTCCAGCATCCGCGCCACCGGAATGCCGGTCCAGCGCGCCAAGACGTCTGCGATCTCCACGTCGGTGACCCGGTTGCGCAGCAGGCTGGTCTCCTGCATCTCCGCCTGGGTGGCGAGGTCGAGCTGTTTCTCCAGTTCGGGGATGCGGCCATATTGCAGCTCGGACATGCGGCCAAGATCCCCGGCCCGGCGGGCCACCTCGAGATCCTGACGAGCCTGCTCCAGCGCCGCCTTGATGTGCTGGGTACCGGCCAGCGCCGCCTTCTCGGCCTTCCACACCTCTTCCAGCTCGTTGTATTCCCGCTCCTTCTCGGTCAGCTCATGGTTGAGCAGATCGAGGCGCTTGCGGCTGGCGTCGTCGTCCTCCTTCATCAGCGCCTGCTGCTCCAGTTTCAGCTGGATGATGCGCCGCTCCAGCCGGTCCAGGGATTCGGGCTTGGAGTCGATCTGCAGCCGTATGCTGGCCGCCGCCTCGTCGATGAGGTCGATGGCCTTGTCAGGCAGCTGGCGATCCGCGATGTAGCGGTGGGAGAGCTGGGCCGCCGCGACGATGGCGGGGTCTGTGATCTGCACATGGTGGTGCAGCTCGTAGCGCTCCTTCAAGCCGCGCAGTATGGCGATGGTGTCCTCCACCGAGGGCTCCTCCACCAGCACCTTCTGGAAACGGCGCTCCAGGGCGGCGTCTTTCTCCACGTACTGGCGATATTCATCCAGGGTGGTGGCACCGACGCAGTGAAGCTCACCGCGCGCCAGGGCCGGTTTGAGCATGTTGCCCGCGTCCATGGCCCCCTCGCCCTTGCCGGCGCCGACCATGGTGTGCAGCTCGTCCACGAAGAGGATGACGCTGCCCTCCTCCTTGGCGAGATCGCTCAGCACCGCCTTGAGCCGCTCCTCGAACTCGCCGCGGTACTTGGCACCGGCCACCAGGGCCCCCATGTCCAGCGACAACACCCGCTTGTTCTTGAGCCCTTCCGGCACCTCGCCGTTGATGATGCGCTGGGCCAGCCCCTCGACGATGGCAGTCTTGCCGACGCCGGGGGCACCGATCAGCACCGGGTTGTTCTTGGTACGGCGCTGCAGCACCTGGATGGTGCGGCGGATCTCTTCATCCCGGCCGATCACCGGATCGAGCTTGCCGAGTTCGGCCCGCTCGGTGAGATCTATGGTGTACTTCTCCAGCGCCTGGCGGTTCTCCTCGGCGTTGGCATCATCGATCTTCTTGCCGCCACGCACCTTGTCGATGGCCGCTTCGAGTTTTTCCTTGGTCAGGCCCTGGGCGCGCAGCAGCTCTCCCAGGTTGCCCTTCTCGTCCAGGGCCGCCAGCACGAACAGCTCGGACGAGATGAACTGATCCTTGCGCTGCTGGGCCAGCTTGTCGCAGACGTTGAGCAGACGGCCGAGGCCGCTGGACAGTTGCACGTCCCCTTCGACGCCACTCACCTTGGGCAGGCGGTCAAGCTCTTCCCCCAGACGGGAGCGCAGAGCATTGATGTCGAGCCCGGTCAGGGTCAGCAGCGGACGGATGGAGCCGCCATCCTGATTGAGCAGGGCGGCCATCAGGTGGACGGGTTCGATGAATTGGTGGTCACGACCCAGTGCGAGAGACTGGGCATCGGAAATGGCAACTTGGAATTTGCTGGTCAGGCGATCGAGGCGCATTGCACTCCCCCTTGAAAACGGACACCGCTTGTGCGGCAAACAACAGAACTTTCTGACTAGGAAGATGAGGCCCGTGCGGGTTATTTCAAGGGGCGGGGCTGGTTATTTTTTCTGCAAGGCGGGGAGAAGGCAGGATCCCCGCCCCTCTCGCGCGGATCTGGTCATGAGAGGGGCGGGGTATTACTTTTCGGATGCCTAACTGGCGCTTAGTGGGCCAACCAGATGAGGGAGGCCATGCGCCCGCTCTGGCCGTCATGACGACATGACGACATGACGACACGACGGCACGACGGCACGACGGCACGACGACATGGGCAGTAGAACTGCGCTCTGCACGGGAGGCAATCCCCAGAGACAACTACTCGGCCAGCCAGATGGCGGAGGCCATGCGGCCGGTCTGGCCGTCGCGGCGATAAGAGTAGAACCGATCACTATCGCTGAAGGTGCAGAACTCGCCGCCATAGATGGCGGTGACGCCGGCGCGGGCCAGGCGCAGCCGGGCCAGCAGGTAGATATCCGCCAGCCACTTGTCCTCGTTGGCCGAGGGCACGAAGGCATCAGCCGACTCGGCCTGCACCGCCATGAAGGCATCGCGCACCTCGCCCCCCACCTCGAATGCAGCAGGGCCTATGGCGGGGCCAAGCCAGGCCAGGATCTGGTCCGGCGCACAGCCCATGGCGGCGATACTCGCCTCCAGCACGCCACCCTCTTCATCGCCCAGCAGCCCGCGCCAACCGGCATGGGCGGCGGCCACCACGGTACCGGCCCGGTCGCAAAACAGCACCGGCAGGCAGTCGGCGGTCATGACGATGCAGGCCAGCCCGGCCTCGTGGGCGCAGGCGGCATCGGCATCCGGGGCGTCTTCATACTGGTTGCTGACCGGATGAACGGTGGTGCCATGCACCTGATTGAGCCAGTTGAGAGGGGCCGGGATCCCCGCCGCCTGCTGCAATCTGGCCCGGTTGGCCGCGACCCGTGTCGGCTCGTCCCCCACATGGGCACCCAGATTGAGGCCGGCGAAGGCCCCTTCGCTCAGGCCACCGTCCCGAGTGGTGGAGAGGGCTCGCACCCGCGCCGGGGCGGGCCAGTCCGGTTGAATGGTCTTCATCTGTCACTCCTTTATGCTGCCTCTGCCTGCTGCCATAAAAAGCGGGGCACCCACTGGGTGCCCCGCCGCCATGCTCACGGGATCGCCGCGAAGCGGACCCTCAACCCCAGATCAGATCATCCGGGTTGGCCAGGGTATCGGCGCGCATCGCCTCCATCAAGTCCACCATGTCCTGAGGGGTGGGGGAGTGCCACTGCATCACCTCACCCGTGATGGGGTGTGCCAGTTGCAGCATGGTGGCGTGCAGGGCCTGGCGATGGAAGCCTCGCAGCGCGGCGGTCAGCTCCGGGGTGGCGTTACGCAGCAGACGCATGCGACCACCATAGACGGGATCACCGACCAGGGGGTGCTTGATGTGCGCCATGTGAACCCGGATCTGGTGAGTTCGGCCGGTTTCCAGCCGCAGCCGCAGCCGGGTATGGCCGCGGAACTTCTCGTGCACCCGATAGTGGGTCACGGAATCACGGCCGTTGGGAATGACGGCCATGTGGGTACGCTGGGTCGGGTGACGGCCGATGGGGGCGTCGACCGTGCCCCCTGCGGTCATGTGGCCGATGGCGACCGCCTCGTACTCACGGGTGATCTGGCGCGCCTGCAGCGCCTCCACCAGGTGGGTCTGGGCGGGAATGGTCTTGGCGATCACCATGAGGCCCGTGGTGTCCTTGTCCAGACGGTGCACTATGCCGGCACGGGGAACCTCGGCGATGTCGGGATAGCGATGCAGCAAGGCGTTGAGCACGGTACCGTCCGGCGTGCCCGCCCCCGGGTGCACCACCAGACCGGCCGGCTTGTCGATCACCAGGATGTGTTCGTCTTCGAAGACGATGTTGAGGGCTATGTTCTGGGCATCCCAGCGGGTGTCATCTTCCAGCTCGACCGTCACATGGACCTGCTGCCCGGAGATGACTTTCTCCCTTGGTGTGTTGGCAACCTGACCATCCAGGGTCACTCTGTCTTGCAGGATCCACTCCTTGATCCGGGTGCGGGAGTAGTCGGGAAATATTTCTGCCAGAGCCTGATCGAGTCGCTGCCCGAATTGGTGATCCTGGAATTCGCCTGTTAATTCAATATGCTGGCTCATGTATGGTCTCTTGAGCGGGGGTTTCAATTCGAAATAATCCGGGTATTCTAGCTTTTCTTTTAGCCAAGCATAACGGATACTTTGCCAATTTCGTGGAAATGGACCGGATGTTGTTGATGGGAAAGAAGTCTCACCTGCTGATGTCGCTCGCCTTGGTCGCTACCCTGATCACTGGCTGTTCCAGCACCAAACCCAAGGTTCCCGACGAACCGCCGGAAACCCTGTACCAGAAAGCACGCCTCAAGCTGGATGCCGGCAACTATGTGAATGCCATCGAGTTATTGGAAGCATTGGACTCCAGATACCCGTTCGGTGCTTACTCCAACCAGGTGCAGCTCGACCTCATCTATGCCTACTACAAGCAGGATGACACCGCCCAGGCGACCGCCAATATCGACCGTTTCATCCGCCTCAACCCGGCGCACAAGAACATCGATTACGTCTTCTACATGCGCGGCCTGACCAACATGGCGGCGGATTACAACTTCTTCCAGGACTTCTTCGGCATCGATCGGGATGACAAGGATCCCTCCTACGCCCGCCAGGCGTTCCAGGACTTCAAGACACTGCTGCAGAACTACCCTAACAGTAGCTATGCCGCCGATGCCCGCGCCCGTATGATTGGCCTGAAGAACCGTCTCGCCCGCTACGATCTCAGCGTCGCCCAGTATTACGTGAAGCGTGATGCCCTGATCGCCGCCGCCAACCGGGCCAAGCAGGTGGTCGAGACCTACCCGGACACGCCCGAGACCGAAGCGGCGCTCGAGATCATGATCGAGTCTTACGAGACCCTCAAGATGCCGACCCTGGCCCAGCATGCCCGTGAGGTGCTGGCCAAGAACTACCCGGAGAACCGCCACGCCAAGGGGTGATGGCGCCGCACTCCCGACAAAAAACCGATGACCATGGTCATCGGTTTTTTTTTGCCTGACGCTGGGGCGGCGGTGCCGTTCTGCCGCCCCTCTGTTCCAGCCGCTGGCTCAGTTGCGCTGCTTGGCCCGCATGATGTTGATGATCTCGATGTCGGTATCCAGCATGCCCTGCCTGGAGAGCTGCCCCAGATTGGCGATGGTCTGATCCACGTCATCGGAGACGATGCCCTCGCTCTGGGGCACCCTCAGGTTGTTGACCGCCATCAGGGAAGACTTCACCGCCGCCGAGGTGGAGGTGGAGACCTTCATGGAGCAGGCGCTGCCGGCGCCGTCGCAGATGATGCCGGACACATCCCCAATCATGTTGTTGATGCAGTGACTGATCTGCTCGAACCTGCCCCCCAGCAGCCAGGTGATGGCGGCGCCGGCCCCCATGGCGGCCGTGCTGGCGGCGCACAGGGCGGAGAGCTTGTTCTGGTACATCTTGATGTAGATGGCCACCAGATGGCTCATCACCAGTGCCCGGGTCAGCTGCTCCTCGCTGGAGCCGAGGAAACGGGCGGCGGCCACCACCGGCATGGTGGCGGCGATGCCCTGATTGCCCGAGCCCGAGTTGGACATGGCGGGCAGCATGGCGCCATCCATGCGCGCGTCCGATGCGGCAGACGACAAGCGCATGGCGAGCGTCATCAGATCGTCGGAGAGCAGCTTGCGCTCCACCTGATCGGTCAGCATCTTGCCGATGCTCAGGCCATAGCCCTGCAAGCCTTCGTCCGCCAGGGCCTGGTTCATGGTGGCGGCCTCAGCGATGAAGGCTATCTCGGCGAGCGGGACCTCGAGGGCAAACTCGACTATCTCCTTCAGGGTCAAAGCCGGCCTGGCTGACCTGGCTGGCTGGATCTGCACCCCGGGCGCGCTGGCTTGCGTCATCAGCACCTCGCCATCGCGCTCCATCAACACGATGCGGGTGTGATCCGTGCAGATCACCACCCGGGCACTGTGGCCATCGGCCTCGGCCAGCACCTCGGCGTAGAGCACATCGGGCACGTCCTTCACATCCACCTTGATGAGGGGCAGCAGCGCCTTGGCGGCGTCCACCTGGGCCGGGGTGAGGCCCTTGAGCACCTCCAGCCCCGCATCCGGGTTGCCCCCCGTGATGCCGACTGCGGCGGCCACCGGCAGGCCTATCATGCCGGTGCCGGGTACCCCGACCCCCATGCCGTTCTTGAACAGGTTGCCGCTGACCCAGACGCTGATGCGGGTCGGATCCTGCCCCAGCAGCCTGCGGCAGTTGGCGGCGGCCAGGGCCACCGACATGGGCTCGGTGCAGCCCAGGGCAGGCACCACTTCGCGCTTGAGCAGGGCAATAAATTCGATCCATTGTGACTTCATCTGCGTGTGCTCCATGGTCGGGCGCTGCCCCTGTTGCATCTCATCAAACATCTATTATTGCGGAAAATCTCAAATTTAGTTGAGTCGTCCCGCGCGGATGGCAGGCATTATGCCCGACTTTTGAGCGATTGCCACGGCCGGTTGGCGACGCCGGCGTCACCTGGCTATCGGGTGATGCCAGAGGCGGGAGGATGAACGATACCATGGACTGCGGGGGGCGTGCGGAGATGAAAAAGGGGGGCCTGAGCCCCCCTGGATATGCGTTGCGAAACAGGCGATCAGAGCGCCTTGAGGATCGCCTCGACGCTGGCCTTGGCATCGCCAAACAGCATCTGGGTGTTGTCCTTGAAGAACAGCGGGTTCTGCACGCCGGCGTAGCCGGTGTTCATGGAGCGCTTGAAGCCAATGACGTTCTGCGCCTTCCACACTTCCAGCACCGGCATGCCGGCGATGGGGCTGCCCGGATCTTCCATGGCTGCCGGGTTGACGGTGTCGTTGGCACCGATCACCAGCACCACGTCGGTGTCGCCGAAGTCTTCGTTGATCTCGTCCATTTCCAGCACGATGTCGTACGGTACCTTGGCTTCCGCCAGCAGCACGTTCATATGGCCCGGCAGACGACCGGCAACCGGGTGGATACCGAAGCGCACCTTGACGCCGCGCTCGCGCAGCTTGTGGGTGATCTCGGCCACCGGGTACTGGGCCTGCGCCACCGCCATGCCGTAGCCCGGGGTGATGATGACGGAGTGGGCGTTCTTGAGCATGTCGGCCACATCTTCGGCGTTGGTCTCGCGGTATTCACCCATCTCCTGATCCGCCGTGGAGGCGACACCGTCGGAGCCGAAGCCACCGGCGATGACGGAGATGAAGGAGCGGTTCATCGCCTTGCACATGATGTAGGACAGGATGGCACCGGAGGACCCCACCAGGGCACCCACCACGATCAGCAGGTCGTTGGAGAGCATGAAGCCCGCCGCCGCCGCCGCCCAACCAGAGTAGGAGTTGAGCATGGAGACCACCACCGGCATGTCCGCGCCACCGATGGAGGCGACCAGATGCCAGCCGAACGCGAAGGCGATCAGGGTCATCAGGATCAGCGCCATGGTGGAGCCACCGACGTTGACGAAGTAGACCAGCAGCGCCAGGGAGACCAGTACCGCCAGCAGGTTCAGCTTGTGGCGGTGCGGCAGCATCAGCGGCTTGGAAGAGATGAGGCCGCGCAGCTTGCCGAACGCCACCACGGAACCGGTGAAGGTCACGGCACCGATGAAGACGCCCAGGAAGACTTCCACCAGGTGGATGTTCAGCATGGCGCCGGAGAGGTGCTCGGCCTGTACGGCCTGGGCCGCCTGCTCGAACGCCGCCCGGGCCGCGGCCAGGGTCGCATCCAGGTTGGAGCCGACGGAGACGACGACTTCAGCCGGCGCGGAGGGGTGCAGGTCGATGAAGCTGTTGAAGCCCACCAGCACCGCCGCCATGCCCACGAAGCTGTGCAGCACGGCCACCAGCTCGGGCATCTCGGTCATCTCGACCTTGAGCGCCAGACGCACGCCGATGGCGCCGCCGATGACCATGGCCAGTACTATCCAGTGCACGCCACTGGTTTCCGGGTTGAGTACGGTGGCGATGAGGGCGATGGCCATCCCCGCGATACCGAACAGGTTGCCATGCTTGGCCGTTTCTTGCTTCGACAGTCCCGCGAGACTGAGGATGAAGAGCACGGCGGCAACGATATAGGATGCTGTTACCAGTCCTTGAGACACGTTAAACCCCCTTAATCCTTACGGAACATCTTCAGCATGCGCTGAGTGACGGTGAAGCCACCGAAGATGTTGATACTGGCAATCAGCACGGCGACAAACGAGAGCGCGGTGACGAGCGTTGAACCCTGACCAATCTGCAGCAGAGCGCCGACCACTATGATGCCGGAGATGGCATTGGTGACCGACATCAGCGGCGTGTGCAGGGCGTGAGAGACGTTCCACACCACGTAGTAACCGACCACGCAGGCCAGGATGAAGACGGTGAAGTGGGAGAGGAAGGCGGCAGGTGCCACCGCGGCCACCCAACCGAAGGCGGCGATACCGAGGGCACCGAACACGAACTTCTTGTTGGAGGGCTTCTTCTCTTCGGCCTTCTTGGCCTCGACCTTGGCGGCAGGCTTCTGCGGCGCGGCGGAGACGGCGATGGCGGGGGGCGGGAAGGTCACGTCACCGGCCTGGATCACCGTCATGTTGCGCTGCACCACGTCGTCGAAGTCGATGGCAACCTGGCCGTCCTTCTCCTTGCACATCAGCTTCATCAGGTTGACCAGGTTGGTGCCGTAGAGCTGGGAGGATTGGGCGGGCAGACGACCCGGCAGATCGGTGTAACCGATCACCTTGACGCCGTTGTCGGTGACATGCAGTTCACCCGATACCGTGTATTCGCAGTTGCCGCCGGCCTGGGCCGCCATGTCCACGATGACGGAGCCCGGCTTCATGCTGTCCACCATCTCCTTGGTGATCAGCTTGGGTGCCGGCTTGCCCGGGATCAGGGCGGTGGTGATGATGATGTCCACTTCCTTGGCCTGCTGGGCAAACAGCGCCATCTCGGCCGCGATGAACTCTTCGCTCATCACCTTGGCGTAACCATCGGAGGAGGAACCATCCTCGCCGCCGAAGTCCAGCTTGAGGAATTCCCCACCCATGGACTCGATCTGCTCGGCTACTTCCAGACGGGTATCGAACGCACGCACGATGGCACCGAGGGAACCTGCGGTCCCGATGGCGGCCAGACCGGCCACACCGGCACCGATCACTAGTACCTTGGCGGGCGGGACTTTACCGGCGGCGGTGATCTGGCCGGTGAAGAAGCGACCGAACTGGTGGGCGGCCTCGACCACGGCGCGATAGCCGCCGATGTTGGCCATGGAGGAGAGGGCATCGAGGGACTGGGCACGGGAGATCCGCGGCACCATGTCCATCGCCATCACATTGATGTTGCGCGCGGACAGCTTCTTGACCAGCTCGGGATTCTGGGCGGGCCAGATGAAGCTCACCAGGGTGGCACCATCCTTAATTTCGGCGATCTCGGCATCGGTCGGCGCGTTGACCTTGAAGACAAGGTCGGCTTGCCAGACGTTCGGCACCACGCTGGCACCGGCCGCCTCGAAGGCGGCATCATCGAAGCTGGCCAGCTGGCCGGCGCCGGCCTCGACAGCCACCTCGAAGCCGAGCTTTTTCAGCTGCTCGACAGTGGCCGGGGTCGCTGCGACCCGGGTCTCACCGGCGAGACTCTCTCTCGGTATTCCAATCTGCATGACTATTCCCTGATGGTTAATAATTAATCGCGACCTAGTGTCTCATTTCTGGCGAAACAAGGCGCGGCCAAATTGCAGGCCAAGGACTCTTTGTTATGAAAATCAGCAGGCTCTCCCGCAACCTCCTGTCATGGTCAGGCCCCCGCTTTTCAGGTGCGAAGGTGATTAGTATCAAATTTTGGAGTTTTATTACAACCACGGTCCCGGGCGGGCGGGTAAAGAATTCGGTCCATCGTGAACCCTGATTAAAAAAAACAAACCAAATTAGAGGCTTAATACCAGCAAAATGCGCTGAAAAAAGTGATCCAACCAGTCAAAAAAAATGTTTTGCCGGCCCTCTATCTTAGCGTTTTTTGTTCTTATGAAATCTGCCGTTGGCGCATCTGATGAGGCGAAAGGGGAAAAAGTAACCTTTTTGCAACGACAGAGGGACCCAGCCCCCGCCATCGGGCGGGTTCGGGTCCCCTGGTTCAGCCCCTGGCAGAGCCCGGGATCCGCGCTCGCCTGTTACCAGGCGGCTTCATAAATATGCCGGCTCTGCACCAGATCGATGTCACCGTGCTCGCCGAGGGCGATCATGCCGTGCTCTTCTAGCTTGGCCAGCAGGGTATCGATACGGGCGTCGGCCACGTAATCCCGCAGCCGGGTCTTGATCCCCATCCGCTCGAAGAAGTCGCGGGTGGCTTTGATCGCGCCGTCGATGCGTTCCTCGTCACTGCCGCTGCGCAGATCCCAGACCCGCTCGGCGTATTGCAGCAGCTTGGCGCGCTTCTGCTCGCGCTTGGCCTGCAGCAGGGCGGGCAGCACCACCGCCAGGGTCTGGGCGTGATCCAGGCCGTGCAGGGCGGTCAGCTCGTGGCCCAGCATGTGGGTGGCCCAGTCCTGGGGCACGCCGGCGCCGATCAGGCCGTTGAGCGCCAGGGTGGCGCTCCACATGATGTTGGCGCGCACGTCGTAGTTTTCCGGCTCCACCAGCGCCTTGGGGCCCTCCTCGGCCAGGGTCAGCAGCAGCCCTTCGGCGAAGCGATCCTGCACCTTGGCATCCACCGGGTAGGTGAGGTACTGCTCCAGGGTGTGGATGAAGGCATCCACCACGCCGTTCGCCACCTGACGGGCGGGCAGGGTGTAGGTGAGCACGGGGTCGAGCACGGCGAAGCGCGGCATCACCAAGGGCGAGAAGAAGTGCTGCTTGTCCCCTGTGCTCTTGCGGGTGATCACCGCGCCCATGTTCATCTCGGAGCCGGTGGCCGGCAGGGTCAGCACGCTGCCCAGGGGAATGGCGGAGGCCACCTCACCCCCGACGGTCTCGAGGATGTGCCAGGGGTCTTTGGCCGGATCGTAGTGAGCGGCCGCGGCGATGAACTTGGTGCCGTCCAGCACTGAGCCGCCGCCCACGGCGAGCAGGAAGTCGATGCGCTCGGCGCGGGCCAGCTCGACGGCGCCCATCAGGGTCTCGTAAGCCGGGTTGGGCTCGATGCCGCCAAATTCAAACAGGGTCAGGCCCGCCAGCTCGCTGCGGATCTGCGCCAGCAGGCCGCTGCGCACCACGCTGCCGCCACCGTAGGTGACCAGGATGCGGGCGTCGGCCGGGATCTGGCCGCGCAGCTGGGCCACCTGGCCCTTGCCGAACAGCACCTTGGTGGGGGTGTGCAGGATGAAGTTGTTCATGGGATCTCCCGGGGTGATCGTAGTCGGTAAGGTATGGGTTGCATTTTTCTCTTATAACCACCTACCATCAAGGGAACTTTCTGCCGATTTCTTGCCTATTTCTACTGAGCCTGGATAAATGAGTACAAATCAGCCCGTCGCGGCGACCCAGCAGTCCGCCCTCGCCAGCCGGCTCGCCGCCCTGGCGCCACACCCGGGGATCACCGCCGCCCCCGTGCCCGGCGTGCACCTCATCTACACCACCGAGCACCACGACCGCATCCCTGTGCTCTACCGCCCGCGCATGATCATCATCCTGCAGGGGCACAAGGTGGGTTATCTCTCGGACTTCACCTTCCGCTACGACCCCGAGCACTACCTGATGATGACCCTGCCGCTGCCGTGCGAGTGCGAGTGCTTCGCCTCCCCCGAGTCCCCCCTGGTGGGGCTCTCGCTGGAGATCGACGTGGCGGCGCTGCAGGCCCTGCTGCTGGAGATGGGGGACGCCGCCCCCGCCCCGGCGGAGCCGGGCCGCGGCGTGGTCTCCGTGCCCCTCTCCGAGACCATGCTCTGCGCGGTGGAGCGCCTCATCGAGGTGATGGACAAGCCGCTCCACGCCCGGGTGCTGGGGCCCCAGATAGTGCGCGAGATCCTGTTCCACGCCCTGCACGAAGGGGGGGCCCCCGCCCTGCTGGCCATGGCCAGCCGTCACAGCCAGGTGAGCCAGATAGCCCGGGTGCTGCGTATCATGGAGCAGCGCTTTACCGAGAACCTGACGGTGGAGGAGCTGGCCCGGGAGGCGAACATGAGCGTCTCGGCCTTCCACCACCACTTCAAGGCGGCCACCGCCACCTCGCCACTGCAGTACATCAAGACCCTGCGCCTGCACAAGGCGCGGCTGATGATGCTGCACGATGGCCTCAAGGCCGGGGTGGCGGCGGACAGGGTAGGCTACGAGAGCGGCTCCCAGTTCAGCCGCGAATACAAACGCTTCTTTGGCAACACCCCGAGCGAGCACGCGGCACGCTTTCGCTCGGGACAACTGCGTATCGTGGAGGGATGACATGCGCACACCGATCCTGCTCGTTCTGGCCCTGCTGACCACCGCCTGCACCGGCCTCGCCGATGGCATCCGCCCCGTCACCGGCTTCCAGCTCGACCGCTACCTGGGTACCTGGTACGAAATCGCCCGCCTCGATCACGGTTTCGAGCGGGGGCTGGAGCGGGTGAGCGCCAGCTACAGCCTGCGGGATGACGGCGGGGTCAGGGTGATCAACCGGGGGCAGGACGAGCAGGGCGTCTGGCGCGAGGCCGAGGGCAAGGCCTACTTCGTGGGCAAGCCGGATGAGGGGCGGCTCAAGGTGAGCTTCTTCGGTCCCTTCTACGGCGGCTACAACGTCATCGATCTGGACCCCGACTACCAGCTCTCCCTGGTGACCAGCTACCACCATGACTACCTGTGGATCCTCGCCCGCTCCCCCCAGCCGCCCAGGGAGAAGATGGATGCCCTGGTGGCCAGGGCAAAAGGGCTGGGCTTTGCCACCGACCAGCTTATCTGGGTCAGGCAGGCCCCCTGAGCAGACAAGGGCAGCCCGTGGGCTGCCCTTGTCGTTGCTGGAATGGCGGGATGATCAGAGCCGGAAGCGACCCACCTCCTGCTCCAGCCGCTCGGTCAAAGACTTGAGCTCGGCGGCCTGGGCGGCCTCTTCCCGCGCCTGCTCCGCCAATTCCTGGGAGACGTGGCGGATGTTCTCTGTGTTGCGGCTGATCTCGCCGGTCACCGAGGTCTGCTCCTCGGCCGCCGCCGCGATCTGGGTCGCCATGTCGCTGATGGAGCCGATAGCCTCGTTGATCCGCGCCAGGCTGAGATTCGCCGCTTCGGCGTCCTCCACGCTGGTGCCCGCCAGCTGACGGCTGGTCTCCATGCCCCCCACGGCGCGGCGGGTGGTCTGCTGCAGCGCCTCGATCATCTGCTGGATCTCGGCGGTGGAGTCGTGGGTGCGGCGCGACAGCACCCGCACCTCGTCCGCCACCACGGCGAAACCACGGCCCTGCTCCCCGGCCCGGGCCGCCTCGATGGCGGCGTTGAGCGCCAGCAGGTTGGTCTGCTCGGCGATGCCGCTGATGGTGGCCAGGATGCCGCTGATCTTCTGCGCGTGGCCATCCAGCTCGTGGATGGTCTGGCTGGCATCGGCCACCTCGTCCGCCAGACCCGTGATGCTGCGCTGGCTCTGGCCGACCTGGGACTGACCGGCTACCGCCAGCCTGACCGCATCCCCTGAGGTGGTGGCGGCAAACTCGGCGTTGCCGGCAATCTCCTGAGTGGCGGAGGCCATCTCGGTCACCGCGGTCGCCACCATGACGATCTCGTCCTGCTGCTGGCGCACCCGCTGGCTGCGGGCCTGGGCCCCCGCCGCCTGGGTGCGGGACTGGGCCGCCAGCTCGACGGTCACATCCCGCAGCCGGCTGACGATGCCGTGCAGCCGGGCCACGAACAGGTTGAAGTTCTGGGCCAGCTGCCCCACCTCGTCCTTGCTGTTGGCGGTTATCTGCACCGTGAGATCCCCCTCGCCGTGGGCGATGTCGGCCAGCGCCTTGGAGACCCGGCCGAGATCGGCGAACAGGTAGTTGAACATGGCGATGAGCAGGGCGCCGAACACCAGCAGCAGCACCAGGGTCAGCCCCACCAACTGCCACAGCAGGGTGGCGAAGGGTGCCTCCAGCACCTCCTTGTACATCACCATGGCCAGCAGCCAGTCGGTGCCGGGCACTCCCTGCACCGACATCAGCACCTCGCGCCCGTCTATGGTGGCACCATGGAGCTGGTTGCTGCTCTCGCCCCACTGGCGGAAGGTGGCGGCAGAGAGCCCGGGCGCCAGCTCAGCCACCGGCTTGAGGGCCAGATCCTTGTTCGGGTGGCCGACGATGAGGCCGCTGCTGTCGAGCAGCATGGCGTACCCCTCCCCCTGCACCTTCATCGCCAGCACCTCGTCGATCAGCGTGTCGAGGGCCAGGTTGGCCCCCACGGCGCCCACCAGCTCGCCCTGATGGCGCACCGGCTCGGCCAGGGTCACCACCAGTTTTTGCATGGTCACGCTGACGTAGGGGGCTGTGACGATCAGCCTGCCCGCCTTGACCGCGTCCTGATACCAGGGGCGCTCGCGAGGGTCGTAGTCGCCGGTGTTGAGGGAAGGGTCCTGGCGCGTCATCACCCCCTGCACAGAGCCAAAGTAGGTGAGACCGAAGCCGCCCGAGGTATAGGCCTGCTTCAGGTGGGGCACCAGGGTCGCCTGGGGATTGTCGGCGATGACGGCGGTCAGGGCCTCGACCGCGTGCTTGCGGTCCGCCATCCAGCTGCCGATGGCCACCGAGTGGGCATGGCCATAGTTGACCGCCTCGCTCTGGATGGCGCTCATGGTGCGGGATTTGAGGGTGTGGAAGGCGACGATGCCGAGCAGGGCTGCCATCAGCAGCACTACCCCCAGGCTGGTCGCGAGCAACTTGCCGCGCAAAGAGAGTGTCATGACTACGGATCCTTGTGATGACGGGAGGCCAGAAACACCCCCATCTTGCTAGAGGATATCGGCGACGGCATCGCTGGACTTTAGTCAATCACCTCAGTTTCCTGATCCTCTGCAACAGGATCTGCCGTGAGTCACGAAAATCTCGCCCCCGCCCCATCTCTCACCGCCCTGACGTCCCCACCGCCCAATCGTGATGGTGACCAGGGGCGGACGAGTGCTCGGCACTCCCCAGCCAAGGTGCCTGGGATGACAAGTCGGAGTCCTATCGTGAATGCTGTGCAAGGTATCGACCCCATTGCCTCAGGCTATCGGGGCCCACCTCATCACTCGATTTGCCCAGAAGAAGGAAGATAAGGCGATGGCTGAAGGGTGGCTCCATCTCACCCACTCAGGTGTATAGGGCGCCCTCAACGGGTATCAGGTTCGGGCGGCACCCAAGGGGAGACGGGCGATGCAGACAAGGGGCCAATCGGCGAGCAGGCCCTGGCGGCGGCCCCTCGATGACCGAGGGGGCTGAGCTCAGGCCCAGGGCACCCGCCTGGGCTGTCATGCGAGGGGAACAATCAGCTAAGCACAGAAATGCGAAAAGCCAGCTCAATGAGCTGGCTTTTCTGAATCTGGCAGGGGCGGAGGGATTCGAACCCCCAACCATCGGTTTTGGAGACCGCTGTTCTACCAATTGGAACTACGCCCCTGCAACAAACGAGGCGAATTATACAAAGCCGGGATCAAAGGTAAAGGCTTTTTTCAGGATTGTGGCGCGATTGCACGATTGCTGTACAACGAGGCCGATTTTGCCACCCCACCGAGGATAACTGGCTGTATTTGCAGCCGGTGCCAACTAGGAAAGCCGCAGAATAGGGATTAGGGTAGAGGGTGAGCAGGGAGGTACGCATATGCTCAACTATCGACTATTGCAGCTGTTGGCCCCGCTCAACTTCAGGGATGAGCGCAAGACGGAGTCTCTGCCCGACTATCTGGCCCGGGTTGCCCCCCTGGTGCCGGCCATTCCCGAGAATGTGCTGGCCCAATGGATTTACCGCCATTGGCGCGGCTTTGAGTCCAACTGGAGTTTTCTCGATCTCGCCTGCCACGGCTTCGAGTGCCAGGCCTGGGATACGGCCCGCGTCGTGAGCCAGATAGGCTCCCGCCATATGGAGGTGATAGCGCGTTGGCAGGAGCTGTTTTGCCACAACCGCTATGTGCGCCGCTCCTGGCTGGGCGCCGACATGCTGAGCCGGGGCAGCTGGCCCGAACCCATCATAGTGCTCGCCCCCGAGCCTGGCGGCCGCTATCCGGACGGCCAACCTCTGCCACAACCCTATTGCCTGCTGGAGGGACACCACAGGCTGGCCTATCTGCGCGCCATGGTCGCCGAAGGAGCGCCCCTGCAACCCAGCCATCAGGTCTGGATTTGTCGACCCGTTCACGACAGTTAAACGTTTTTTTGCCGCTAAAATGCCCGAAAAATAAATTTTTGACAATTCAAAAACCAGCCCTATAATCGGTGCGGTTTTGAAAAAGGTCGGGACAGGACGATGCCGTTTTTGATGAAAAAAGCAGCCTTGCAGACGGGTGGAGCGCACCAGAGCGGCCCCGTTGTTTCCGGTTCCCGCCCCGCAGATCCCCCGTTTCTTTTGAAAAGAGCCCCTGTTTCAGGGGCTTTTTTTTGCGCCAGAAAACCCTCCATTGATGTCAAAGGGAATGCAGACGATGACCAATCCTCTCTATAACAAACACGTCATCTCCATCTCGGACCTGTCCCGCGCCGAGATGGAACTGGTGGTCGAAACCGCACAGCGGCTCAAGGCCGAGCCCAACAACCTGCTGTTGAAAGACAAGCTGATCGCGAGCTGCTTCTTCGAGGCCTCCACCCGTACCCGCCTCTCGTTCGAGACCGCGGTGCAGCGCCTGGGGGGCAACATCATCGGCTTCGCCGACGGCGGCAACACCAGCGCCAAGAAGGGTGAGACCCTGGCCGACTCCATCAAGATCATCAGCTCCTACACCGATGCCGTGGTGATGCGCCACCCGAAGGAAGGGGCGGCCCGCCTCGCCTCCGAGTTCTCCCGGGTGCCGGTCATCAACGGCGGTGACGGCTCCAACCAACACCCGACACAGACTCTGCTCGACCTCTTCTCCATCCATGAGACGCAAGGGCGCCTGGACGGCCTCAACGTCGCCTTCGTCGGCGACCTCAAATACGGCCGCACCGTCCACTCCCTGGCCCAGGCCCTGAGCCTGTTCAACTGCCGCTTCTTCTTCATCTCTCCCGAGGCGCTGGCGATGCCGGATTACCTGTGCGAGGAGCTGGAAGAAAAAGGCATCCAGTTCAGCGTCCACGAGACCATGGAGGAGGTGATGCCCATGCTCGACATCCTCTACATGACCCGGGTGCAGAAGGAGCGCTTCGACGAGACCGAGTACAAGCACATGGCCGCCAAATTCGTGCTGGAGCTGGCGACCCTGGAGGGGGCCAAGCCCACCATGAAGATCCTGCATCCCCTGCCCAGGGTCGACGAGATCGAAGTGGCCGTCGACAAGACCCCCCACGCCTACTACTTCCAGCAGGCGGAAAACGGGGTCTATGCACGCCAGGCACTGCTGGCACTGGTACTGAACGAAACTGTCTGAGCCGAGGGAATATCATGTCCGACAAGAACCAACTGCAAGTCGAAGCCATCCGTCACGGCTCCGTCATCGACCACGTCCCCGCCGGCCAGGGCATCAAGATCCTCAAGCTGTTCCAGCTGATCGAGACCCAGGAGCGGATCACCGTCGGTTTCAACCTCAAATCCGGGGCGCTCGGCAAGAAGGATCTCATCAAGATCGAGAACACCCGGCTGACCGAACAACAGGCTAACCAGCTGGCGCTGTTCGCCCCCAAGGCGACCGTCAACATCATCGAAGACTTCAATGTGGTGAAGAAACACCAGCTGGCCCTGCCGGAGTTCATCGCAGGGGTCTTCCACTGCCCCAACTCCAACTGCATCTCCCACAACGAGCCGGTGGACAGCTACTTCAGCGTGCGCGAGGTGAAAGGGGCGGTGCGGATGAAGTGCAAATACTGCGAGAAGTCCTTCACCCAGGACATCGTCAGCGAGCGCTACTGATGGCGCCTGCGAGGCGAGCACGTACGGATCTGATATTGGGCCCCGAGGGGCTAATGCCGATCAGTTAAGGATCCATTGACCGATCCTCCTGATGTGTAAAAATCCGAAACCTGTTGATTTGGTTTCGGATTTTTTATGCGTATCGAACAGGCTCTCGACTTCCTCCACGCCAGCAATATGGCCCAGTTTGAGTCACTCTCTGACCTCATTCCCCCCGCGCTCATCACCTCCCTGCTCGGCGAAGAGGGCGTCGCCACTCTGCGCCGTCGCCGCATGCCCATGGAACGTCTGGTCTGGGCCATCATCGGCATGGCCATGTTCCGCAACGTCCCCATGACCCAGCTGGTCAATCAACTCGATATCCTGCTGCCCGGTGACCGCCCCTTCGTCGCCCCCAGCGCCTTCCTGCAAGCTCGCCAAAAGCTTGGCCACAAGAGCATTGCGCGGCTGTTTCACGAGACTGCCACAGGTTGGCACCAGCAGGCCAATCACCCCGGTTGGGCCGGGCTGCAACTGCTCGCCGTCGATGGCGTGATGTGGCGCACACCCGATACTCCGGACAATGCCGCCGCCTTTGCCAAGCCCGGCACCCAGCATGGCGAGACCGCCTATCCCCAGGTGCGCATGCTCTGTCAGATGGAGCTGACCAGCCATCTGCTGGTTCAGGCCGTGATGGAGAGTTGTGCCGTCAACGAGATGGTGCTGGCCGAGCAACTTATTGCACGCACACCGGACCACTCGCTGACCCTGTTTGACAGAGGCTTCTACTCCTTTGGCCTGCTCCACGCCTGGCAGCGTGCTGGCAGTGAGCGGCACTGGCTGCTGCCGCTCAAGAAGGGCACCCAATACGAGGTGGTACGCAAGCTGGGGCGCCAGGATGCGCTGGTGCAGCTCAAGACCAGTCCGCAGGCGAGGAAGAAGTGGCCGCAGTTGCCAGAGGCAATAGAAGCCCGCTTGCTGACGCGCACTATCAACGGCAAGGAGCGCCAAGTGCTGACCTCGATGGTCGACCCGATGCGCTTCCCGGGGGCTGACATCGTGGAGCTGTATGGCCATCGCTGGGAAATCGAACTGGGGTATCGGGAGATGAAACACAGCCTGCAGCAGCACAGACTGACCCTGCGCAGCAAGAAGGCGACGGGGATACGGCAAGAGCTGTGGGGCGTGCTGCTGGCCTATAACCTGCTGCGTAGCCAGATGGTGAAGATGGCGGCGAGCCTGAAGGGATACACGGCGAGCCAGCTGAGTTTTCACATGGCGTCGGTGTACCTCATCCATGAACTGAGCTGCATGCCGTATGTGTCACCGGGGAATATCCCGGGGCGGGTGGCGGAGCTGGAGAAGCAGGCGGGGCAGTTTGTGCTGCCGGCACGAAGAGAGCGAAGTTACCCTCGCTGCGTGAAGCCAAGACCACAGAAGTACAGTGTGAAAAAAGCCAATAAAAACAATGCCAGTCAGCCTTAACTGACTGGCATTACCGCTACACTCGGGGCTTTCTAGCAGGCAGTGTAGAGGGCACCAAAGGATCCATGGGCTGCCGATCATGAAACATCTTCTGCAATCCCTTCAGAGGGCCGGGGGGATGGTGTGCTACATCTTCTCCGTGACACCGAAACCTCTCGATGATAAAGTGCCAATAGAGTCTTTTAATTGAACGCTGTCATACTTTAACGCATCGATCACCAGTACACATAAGGAACATGGTATGACTGGTCTGTTTAAGCAGCTAAGAGATCATGGTGTTGATATTTTAACCTACCGAATGATCGGGATTGAACGTATTGAATCATTCAACAGCAAACGTAAACTATCATTTAACCCTACTATCATAAATCTTTTCCAGCCTGTGGTTCAGGACATTCATATAGCATCAATATTTAGATCACGCCAAGTCAATCTCCCGTCCATCGCCATTGAAGGTCAGCCACGGCTATTGGAGATTTTATATCGACCACAGGAGGCTGTCCCCCCCACCAGTTTTTATAATTCATGTGACTCAATATCACTTATTGAGTTAACTCTTCTACAGTTAAGTGACGCACTTATTAATGCTTTAAAGGAAAAAGTCACCATGTTTTTCTTTAAAGTTGAATACCGAATACTACACGCTGTAGAAGAGGCTCTAATTTATTTCTCCAACATTTTCTCTTCATATAATATTTCTTTATACATTGAGATAAGCCACTGCCCAATCATTGACAACAACATCACCATTAATAGCTTGGTGAGGCTCAAAGAGCATGACATTAATTTGGCTGTCGATAACTTCTTGTGGCAGGGGGGGGATTGGCGTAAACGGTATCTTTCAAGTGGGATATTCAATTGCGTAAAATTTGGCGCGCCTCCATCATCGCAGCAAGAGATAAATAATTTCAAAGATTGCGTGCTATCACTTCAGGAAAAATACAGCCTAACAACTATCATCAGTAAAATTGAAACAAAAAAACAACACGATATTGCTCTGTCCAGCGGCAGTTGGGCGATACAGGGATTTTATTATTCAAAACCCAGAGCAGTTAAACTAATGGATCTCTATTCTTTTCACACCGAAAAACTCTAATCTCCCCCCACGGACTGATAGGGCCGTCGTTTAGATTAACGAAGCGTAATAAGACGGTCACGATATATGAAAAACCGCAGATTTTCCCGCCGTCTTCCCTTCCCTACCCGTCACGCCGTCTCCGGGTGATACAGCTGATTGCCAGACACCTGCGTACCGCCGTCGACCGGGGGGATGATCTGCACGCCCGCGAGCAGATGGCCTACGCCCAGTTCCTGGCCGGCATGGCCTTCAACAACGCGAGCCTGGGTTACGTGCACGCCATGACGCACCAGCTCGGCGGCTTCTACGACCTGCCCCACGGGGTCTGCAACGCCGTGCTGCTGACCCGTGACGTGGCGATCCCGGCCGGGCTGGCGCAGCTCGGGATCAGGGCCGATGACTTCGACGTGCTGGCCGAGAACGCCCTGAAAGATGCCTGCGGCTTCACCAACCCCAAGCAGGCGAGCCACGCCAAGATCGTCGCCATCTTCCGCGCCGCCATGTGACGGGCACGGCGTTGCCAGGGCCGCCGTCCGGCCCTTTTTATTGGCTGATGGATCAATGGCTTTTTACTTCCGCACGGGGAGTGGGTATGATTTGCCGAGCTAAAAAAGACTGTATGGATGACTTGAACCCGATATGCGGATGAAACACCTGATTGCCGCGGCGCTGACCGCCCTCACCCTCTCTGGTTGCAGCCTGGTCTATCGCATCGATATTCCCCAGGGCAACTATGTGGAACAAAAGCAGGTCGACAAGCTGCGCCAGGGCATGACCCGCGAGCAGGTCGAGTTCGTGCTGGGCTCCCCCATGATGCGCGACAGCTTCGATCCCGACACCTGGTACTATCTGTATGAGTTCCAACCGGGCCGTGGCGACAAGGAGCGCAAGGAGCTGACCGTCAAGTTTCTCGGCGACAGGCTGAGCACGGCCAGTGGCGACTTCCCGCTGCCTGCGGCCTTCACCACCCCGCTCTGATCCCCTCCACGAAACCGGCCTCGCGCCGGTTTTGTTTTATCTCCTTCAGCCAGAGAGGCGCCTGGCAGATGGCCACCCCTTGTCCGATGCTGAAGTGCGTCCCATGCCATGAAACAGGGAGAACCTCATGAGCCGGATCCTGATAGCCGGTGCCACCGGCCTCGTCGGCCGTCAGCTGCTGCAACAGTTGCCCGCGGAGCATGAGCTGATCTTGCTCTGCCGCACACCGGGCATCGCGCAGCCTGCCCGGCACTGGCTGCCGGTCGATTTTGATGATCTGGCCAGCGTGGCCTTGCCCCAACCAGTCACCCTCGCCTTCTGCTGCCTCGGCACCACCCGCAGGGAAGCGGGCTCGGCCGCCGCATTTCGCCGGGTCGATCTCGATTATGTGCTCGCCTTCGCCGAGCTGGCCCGTCGCCATGGTTGCCGACGGCTGGTGGTGATCTCCAGCATGGGCGCCAATGCCGCCTCTCCCCTGCTCTATCCCCGCACCAAGGGCGAGATGGAGCAAGGCCTGCAAGCCCACGACTGGCAGCGCCTGGCCATACTGCGACCCGCCATGCTGCTCGGCCAACGCCAGCCGCCACGCCTCTCGGAGCAGTGCTTTCAAGGGATCTACCCGCTGTTGCGCCCCCTGCTGGTGGGCAAGTTGCGCCGCTGGCGCGCCATCGAGGCGAGCCAGGTGGCCAGCGCCATGGTGATCCTGAGCGAGGGGGACGGGGTCGAGGTGGTGGAAAACGAGCGGCTGCTTGGCCTGTGAGCGGGCCCCATATGCACATATGCAAAAGAGGCGCCATGGCGCCTCTTCTTGTATTGGTGAATGCCTTGATGCCTGCGCCGAGGGCGCCCCAGGCAGCCACCTTCAGCTCCCCTCTTCCTCGCCGCGCTTGCGGCTGGCATTGGGGCGACCACCGGTGACCACATCGGCACGACCCTCTTCCTTGGCCTTCTCCGCCCGCTTCTTGCGCATCTCCTTGGGATCGGCGGTGAGCGGGCGGTAGATCTCGATGCGATCCCCGTCCTGAAGCAGATCAGTGGCCTTGGCCAGGCGGCTGTAGATGCCGAACTTGTTGACCGAGAGATCGATCTCGGGATGCCTGGCCAGGATGCCGGACTGCTCGATGGCCGCCTGCACGCTGGTGCCGGCCCCGACTCTCAGCGTCAGCACCGTCTGGCGCTCCGGCAGGGCGTAGACCACCTCAATCGTCAGGGCATCAGACACCGTAGACCTCCTTGGCCCGGTTGGAGAAGGCGAGCACCATGGAACCCACCAGATCCCGGAAGATCTGGCCAAAGGCCAGCTCGATCAGCTTGGAGGTAAATTCGAAGTCCAGGTCGAACTCCACCTTGCAGGCGTCCACATCGAGGGGGGTGAAGGTCCACCAGCCGGCCAGCTTGCGAAACGGGCCATCGACCAGTTCCATCCTGATCTGGCGGTTGGCATCGAGCTGGTTGCGGGTGGTGAAGGTCTTGGCGATGCCCGCCTTGGCCACATCCACCGACGCCGTCATGAAGTCGTCGCCACTCTCGTGGACCCGACTGCCGACACAGCCGGGCAGGAACTCAGGGTAGGCATGAACATCGTTGACCAGCCGGAACATCTGTTCCGCGCTGAACATCACCAGGGCACTGCGGGTAATACGGGGCATGGGGTTTCCTCATCCAATCCCCGGGATTTTATCACCATATCCCCGAAAATCACCGCCGAAACTGCTCACAAAGTCGCCACTCGAGCGGCTGCGCGTTTTACAGCCGCCGCCACCCACGTATAATGCGCCTTCCACGTCATCGCCGAAGGCGCCCGTCATGAGCAAAAAAAACAGTAAAAACAAAGCCGGGTCCAGCACCATTGCCCTCAACCGAGCCGCGCGCCACGAATACTTCATCGAAGAGAAGGTCGAAGCGGGCCTGGCGCTGCAAGGGTGGGAAGTCAAATCCCTGCGGGCGGGCAAGGCCAACATCAGCGAAGCCTATGTCATCTTCTTGCAGGGAGAGGCCTTCCTGTTCGGCGCCAGCTTCCTGCCGCTCAATGCCGCCTCCAGCCATGTGGTGTGCGACCCGACCCGCACCCGCAAGCTGCTGCTGAGCCGCCGCGAGATAGACAGGCTCGAGAGCCTGACCGCCCGTCAGGGCTACACCATAGTGCCCCTCTCCCTCTACTGGAAGCAGTGCTGGGTCAAGGTCGAGATCGGCCTGGTGAAGGGCAAGAAAGAGCACGACAAGCGGGAAGACACCAAGGCCCGCGAATGGGATCGCGAGAAGTCCCGCATCATGAAGAACAAGCGCCTGGGCTGATGACCCTTGCCCAGGTTAGCGCCTTGCTGCCACGCCGGACCTTGTGTCCGGCGTGCTGCTTCTTGCGTCGCGCCATGGCAGACGGGGGTTCATCTCCCCCCAACACGGCCCAGACCCGTCATAGCGAGTAATAAATCGGCAAACGACCGGCCAATTTGGCTCATTGCCGGCCAACGCCTTGCCATGGCTGGTTTTTTGCGTACAATCCCTCTTAACAACTTGGGGCTGATTCTGGATTCGACAAGATTCACGAAACCCAAGGTGCATGCCGAGGTGCGGTAGGCCTCGTTAATAAACCGCAAAAAAATAGTCGCAAACGACGAAAACTACGCACTCGCAGCTTAATAACCTGCGCTGAGCCCTTCTACCCTAGCTTGCCTGTGTCCTAGGGAATCGGAAGGTCATCCTTCACAGGATCGTGTGGAAGTCCTGCTCGGGGCGGAAGCATTAAAACCAATCGAGCTAGTTGATTCGTGGCGTGTCTCTCCGCAGCGGGTTGGCGAATGTAAAGAGTGACTAAGCATGTAGTGCCGAGGATGTAGTAATTTTGGACGGGGGTTCAAATCCCCCCAGCTCCACCAAACGTTTGGAAAGGGCCACTTCGCAAGAAGTGGCTCTTTTTCTATGGGCGATGAGCATGCCCAACCCCACAAAAGAAGAGGGAGGCCAGGCCTCCCTCTTGCATCTGCGATTCATCGGTTCACGCGCCGGCTCACGCCTGCTTGCTCGCCCTGATCGGCGTCTCGCCCTCTTGATCCTCTCTCTTCTTGGTGAAGTAACGCATCACCAGCACGAAGAAGAGGGGGACGAAGAAGATGGCGAGCACGGTGGCACTGATCATGCCGCCCATGACGCCGGTACCGATGGCGTTGCGGCTGCTCGCCCCCGCCCCGCTGCTGATGACCAGCGGCAGTACCCCGAGGATAAAGGCCAGGGAGGTCATCAAGATGGGGCGCAGTCGCAGGCGCGCCGCCTCGACCACGGCCTCACCCAGAGCCATGCCCTTGTCATGGAGCTCCTTGGCGAACTCGACGATGAGGATGGCGTTCTTGGCCGACAGCCCGATCGTGGTGAGCAGACCCACCTGGAAGTAGACGTCGTTCTCCAGGCCCCGCAGGGTGGCGGCCACTATGGCCCCCAGCACCCCGAGCGGCACCACCAGCATGACGGAGAACGGAATGCTCCAGCTCTCGTACAGGGCCGCCAGGCAGAGGAAGACCACCAAGAGCGAGATGGCGTAGAGCGCCGGCGCCTGGGAGCCGGCCTGACGCTCCTGGAAGGAGAGGCCGGTCCACTCGATGCCGATCCCCTCGGGCAGCTGGGACACCATCCGCTCGATGGCCGCCATGGCGTCACCCGTACTCTTGCCGGGGGCCGCCTCACCGACGATCTCCATGGCGGGAACGCCGTTGTAGCGCTCAAGACGGGGCGAACCATAGCTCCACTGGGTGCTGGCGAAGGCCGAGAAGGGCACCATCTTGCCCTCGCCGTTGCGCACGTACCACAGCTTGAGATCTTCGGGGTTCATCCGAAACGGCGCATCCGCCTGCATGTAGACCTTCTTGACCCGGTTGCGATCCATGAAGTCGTTCACATAGGAAGAACCCCAGGCCGCCGACAGCGTGTTGTTGATGTCGCTGATGGAGAGCCCCTGGGCCAGCGCCTTCTCGTAGTCGATCTGGATGTCGAGCTGGGGGGTGTCTTCCATCCCGTTCGGGCGCACCCGCACCAGGTTGGGATCCTGCGCCGCCATGCCGAGCAACTGGTTGCGGGCCTCCATCAGCTTCTCGTGACCCAGACCGCCGCGATCTTGCAGGTAGAAGTCAAAGCCGGTGGCCGTGCCCAGCTCCGGGATGGGAGGCAGGTTGAAGGCGAACACCTGGGCCTCCTTGATGCTGAACAGATAGCCCATGGCGCGGCCAATGATGGCATTGGCGCTGCGCGCTTCACCCTGGCGCTCGCCCCAGTCTTTCAACTTGATGAAGGCCATGCCGCTGTTCTGGCCGCTACCGGCGAAGCTGAAGCCCGCCACCGTCAGCACAGATTCCACGTTGTCCTTCTCGTTCTCGAGGAAGTAGTCGCGCATCTCGCCGAGCACCGCCTCGGTGCGCTGCTTGGTCGCACCGACCGGCAGCTGCACCATGGACATGATGACCCCCTGATCCTCCTCCGGCAGGAAGGAGGTGGGCAGGCGCATGAAGAGCACCGCCAGCACCGCCAGCATCCCCAGATAGATGATGCCGTAACGTACCCCCTGCCTGATCACCTTGCCCACGCCGCGGCGATAACGCTCGGCACTGGCGTCGAACATGCGGTTGAACCAGCCGAACAGGCCGCGATGGCTGGCGTGTTCGCCGTGCTTCATGGGTTTGAGCAGGGTGGCGCACAGGGCCGGGGTCAGGATCAGGGCCACCAGCACAGAGAGCACCATTGCCGAGACGATGGTCAGGGAGAACTGGCGATAAATGGCGCCGGTGGAGCCGCCGAAGAAGGCCATGGGCACGAACACGGCGGAGAGCACCAGGGCGATGCCCACCAGGGCGCCGGTGATCTGATCCATGGACTTGCGGGTCGCCTCCAGGGGGGAGAGCCCCTCCTCGCTCATCAGCCTCTCCACGTTCTCCACCACCACGATGGCGTCATCCACCAGGAGGCCAATGGCCAGCACCATGCCGAACATGGTGAGGGTGTTGATGGAGAAACCGAACGCCGCCATGATGCCGAAGGTCCCCAGCAGCACCACGGGCACAGCGATGGTCGGGATCAGGGTCGCACGGAAGTTCTGCAAAAACAGATACATGACGCAGAACACCAGGAAGATCGCCTCGACCAGGGTCTGGACCACCTCCTCGATGGAGATCTGCACGAACGGCGTGGTGTCGTAGGGGTAGACCACCTTCATGTTGCTCGGGAAGTAGCGGGAGAGCTCTTCTATCTTGGCCTTCACCTGCTCGGCGGTATCCAGGGCGTTGGCACCGGTCGCCAGCTTGATGGCGACCGCCGAGGTGGGCTGGCCGTTGTAGAGCGCATCGGCGTCATAGTTTTCGCCCCCCAGCTCGACCCGGGCCACGTCCTGGAGCCGTACCTTGGAGCCATCCTGGTTGACCCGCAGCAGTATGTTGTTGAACTGCTCCACGGTGGAGAGCCGGGTCTGGCCCATGATGGTGGCGGTAAACTGCTGATCGTTCACCGAAGGGGTGCCCCCCAGCTTGCCGAAGGCCACCTGCGCATTCTGGCTCTGGATCGCCGCCTGCACGTCGGTCGGGGTCAGTTGCACCCGGTTGAGACGATGGGGATCCAGCCAGACCCGCATGGAGTACTGGCTGCCGAACAGGGTGATGTCCCCCACCCCGTCCAGGCGGCTCAGGGGCTCCTTGATGTTGGAGACCACATAGTCGGAGAGGTCATCGTTGCTCATCTTGCCGTCGGTGGAGATGAAGCCCGCCACCATCAGGAAGCTGCTGGAGGTCTTCTGCACCCGGATGCCTTGCTGTTGCACCTCTTGCGGCAGCAGCGAGGTGGCCTGTTGCAGCTTGTTTTGCACCTGCACCTGGGCGATGTCGGGATCCGTGCCCGGCTGGAACGTCAGGGTGACCGACACATTGCCGGACGAATCGGACTGGGAAGACATGTAGAGCAGGTGATCCAGCCCCGTCATGTTCTGCTCGATGATCTGGGTCACCGAGTCTTCCACCGTCTTGGCAGAGGCCCCCGGGTAGCTGGCAGAGATCCCCACCGCAGGCGGCGCTATGGTGGGGTACTGGGAGACCGGCAGCGTCAGGATTGCCAGGCCCCCCGCCAGCATGATCACCAAGGCGATCACCCAGGCAAATATGGGTCTATCTATAAAAAATCGTGCCATGAGGCGACTACTCCATCCTACTTGTTGGCCGGGGCGACTTGCGCCTGCACGGTTTGTTCACTGGGGGCCACATCGGCGCCGGGCCTGACCTTCTGCAGACCGGCGACGATCACCCGCTCACCCGCCTTGAGACCGGACTCCACCACCCAGCTGCTGCCGATGATGCGGCTTATCTGGATCTCCCGCTGTTCGACCTTGTTATCCGCCGTCACCACCATCACATTGGCCCCGCCATTGGGGGTGCGGGTCACCGCGGCCTGCGGCACCAGCAGGCCCTGACTGCGCTCGCCCTCTTTCAGGGTGGCGCGCATGAACATGCCGGGCAGCAGCAGTTGCTGCGGGTTCGGCACTATCACCCTCAGGGCCACCATGCCGGTGGTCTCGTCCACGCTGACGTCGGAGAACTGCAGCTCGCCGGACTCGCCATAGTCGCTGCCATCCTCGAGCTGGAAGCTCACCCTGGCATCGTCAGACTGGCCGGCGGTCAACTTGCCCGCCGCCACCTGGCGCTTGAGGCGCAGCAGGTCGGCGGTGGACTGGCGCACATCCACATACATGGGATCGAGCTGCTGTATGGTGGTCAGGGACGTCGCCTGCTGCGCGGTCACCAGGGCACCCTCGGTCACCGCTGAGGTGCCGATGCGGCCGCTGATGGGCGCCGTGATGCGGGTGTAGCCCAGATTGATCTCTGCGGTGCGCTGGGCGGCCTTGGCGGCCATCACCTCAGCCTGGGCCTGCTTCCAGCTGGCCAGGGCGTCGTCATAGTCCTGGCTGCTGATGGATCTCACCTTGAGCAGGGACTCATAGCGCTTGGCCTTGAGCTGGGCGGTACGCTCGTTGGCCTGGGCCTTGGCGACGTTGGCGCGGGCGGAGGCCAGCTCGGCCTCATAGAGGGAGGGGTCGATCTGGTAGAGCAGATCGCCGGCCTTGACGTCCGAACCCTCGGTGAAGAGGCGCTTGAGCACGATGCCGCTCACCTGGGGACGCACCTCGGCGACCCGCAGGGCCGCGGTGCGGCCGGTCAGCTCTGTGGTGAGCTGCAGCGGACCCGTGTGCAGGGTGATCACCTCGACCGAGGTCGGGGGCATCTGGCCCGGTGCCTCGGCGGCACCCTTCTCGCCACAGCCCGCCAGCAAGCCGGCGGCCAACAAGGCCAGCCCGACTGAACGGGCAATTTTATTTTTATGCATGGAGCACCTGATCCTCTATCTACTGACGAATGACCATGGGGGGAAACACGGGGCCCCCTTGGTAAATGGGCTAAGATGAGGCAATATACATACATTCACGAATGTATGTATATTGGTTTTTGTTATTAAAATCGCCCTTTTGGGACTAAGCGAAACGAGATGGCCAGACGCACCAAAGAAGAAGCCCAGCAGACCCGCTGCCATATCATGAACACGGCACTGGATCTGTTCTGCCGCCAGGGCCTGGCCAAGACCAGCCTCACCGACATCGCCCGGGTGGCGGACTTGACCCGGGGCGCCATCTATTGGCATTTCAAGAACAAGGAGGAGCTGTTCATCGCCCTGTGGGAAGAGCTGTGCGCCCCCCTCTCCCACCAGCTTGATGCCAGCCTGGATCCCCAGGAACCGGATCCCCTGGGGCGCCTGCGCACCTTTCTGCACAGTGCCCTCATCAAGATCTCCCGGGATCCCGGTCATCGCCAGATGTTCGCCATCATGTTCAGCCTGGAGACCATAGAGGGGGAGGCCCTCTTCCTGCGCGAGCACATCCGCCAGCAGTCCCGGCGCTTCACCCAGGATCTGGAGCGATCCCTCGCCAATGGCGTACGCCGCGGCCAGCTCCCCGCCAGTCTGGATCTGGGACGCGCCGCCACCCTGCTCCACTGCACCCTGGATGGCTACATCCTCAACTGGCTGCATTTTCCCGAACACATCGACCTGGCCGCCGAGGCCGATTATCTGCTCGACTGCCTGTTCAACCAGTTGCGTCACATGCCCCCCACCCGTCCGTGACGGCGCCGGGGGCGCCCAGGGTGAACAACCCCTGGCATGGCCGCCCCCGGCCTTGTTAACATGCCCCCCCGCCTCCAGCCCAGGATCTCACAGATGCCTCTGCCAGACGCCACCACCGCCGACCTCCATGCCCTCTGCATCGCGCGCGCGCCCCTCTATCGCGCCTTCCTGGTCGAGCTCCCGCCCGGGGCCCATCTGCTGGATGCGGGCTGCGGCGAGGGGCAGGATGCCCGCCATTTTCAGCTAGAGGGTCATGTGGTCAGCGCCATCGAGCGGGATCTGGCCGCTGCCCGGCGCGCCTCCCGCCATGGCGCTCTGCCGGTGCGGGTCGGCGACATCCTGACCCTGACCACAGTGGTGCCCTTCGACGGCATCTGGGCCTGCGACCTGCTGCCTGATCCGGGGTGCGAGCCGGCGCGGCTGGCGGCAATGCTGGCGCGACTTGGCGCCCTGCTCAAGGTGGGCGGCCTGCTCTACTGCAACCTCCCTGCCTCCCTCGGCCTGGATGAGGGCCCCCCCCCGTTTGCCGCCCACGGCCTTTGCGAGACGCGCCGCTGGCTGGCGCCCCTGCCCCGTCTGGCTTCCTCCACACTCGGCGGGGAGCGCCCTTCGCCGGATGCCCCCTGGCTGCACCTGCTGCTACGAAAAACCGCCCCCTGACCGCTGTGCTCGGCACGCATCCTCCTTGCCCCCTGGTGGCGATGCGTCGGGGCCTGCCCCGCCGGAGGGCGGGGGGTGCCACACAATACTTAACACTGACATAACAAGGCGTAGACAGACATAAGGCTGAATATGTGTTAAAAAGCCGCACTAAATTCAGAATAAGATAACAAATCAGACACTCACACCGGATCTGTCCCATGAAACTCGTGCTCAAACTCCTCGCCGGCATCCTCGCCGGCCTGCTGCTCGGCCTCTACGCCCCGGAATGGGTCGCCCGCCTGCTGTTCACCGCCAAGACGGTGATCGGTCAGCTGATTGGCTTCACCATCCCCCTCATCATCCTGTTCTTCATCACCAGCGGCATCGCCAGCCTGCCGAAGAACTCCGGCAAGCTGCTCGGCAAGACGGTGGCCCTGGCCTATGGCTCCACCATTTTGGCGGGCACCTTCGCCTTCACCCTGGCCCGCCAGCTGATCCCGACCCTGACCGAGGCCGCCACCGCCAGCGCGGATCCCGCCAGCAAGCTGGTCTCCTACATCGGCATGGAGATACCGCCGCTGTTCGGGGTGATGTCGGCCCTGGCCGCCGCCTTCATCTTCGGCATCGGCATCAGCGCCAACGAGGCCACTGACCTGCGCCGCATTGCCGATCAGGGCCGCGACATCATCGACCGCCTGCTGGCCCGGGTGATCATCCCCCTGCTGCCCATCTACATCGCCGGTGTCTTCATCGAGATGACGGTGGAGGGCACAGTGTTCGCCACCCTCAAGACCTTCGGGGTTGTGCTGGTGATGGCTATCGTCATGCACTGGATCTGGCTGTGCCTGCTCTTCCTCGGCACCGGGCTGGCGCTTGGCCGCTCGCCGCTCCTGCTGCTGAAAAACATGCTGCCCGCCTATTTCACCGCCCTGGGCACCATGTCCAGCGCCGCCACCATCCCCGTGGCCCTGCGCGCCAGCCGCCAGAACGGGGTGAGCGAGGGGATAGCCAACTTCACCGTGCCCCTGTGCGCCACCATCCACCTGTGCGGCTCCACCATCACCCTGGTGACCTGCGCCACCGCCGTCATGTATCTCTCCGAGCACCTGGCCATCCCGGGCTACGGCACCATGCTGCCCTTCATCATGATGCTCGGCGTCATCATGATTGCGGCGCCCGGCGCCCCGGGGGGCGGCGTCATGTCGGCGCTCGGCCTGCTCACCTCCATGCTGGGGTTCGGCGAGGCCTCCATCGCCCTGATGATCGCCCTCTACCTGGCCCAGGACAGCTTCGGCACCGCCTGCAACGTCACGGGGGACGGCGTCATCGCCCTCTGGGCCGATCGCTTCGCCCAGGGGGAGCAAACCCGGCTCATCTCCGAACGAGACACGGCCTGAACGCCGACCTCTAACAGCAAAACGGGAGCCAATGGCTCCCGTTTTTGTTGGCTGAATGCGACGTCTCAACCCCGGCGGCGGATCACCCCCTCCTGGGCCGTGCTCGCCACCAGCACGCCGTCACGGGTGAAGAGGCGTTCACGCATCCGCAGCGCGGCGGCGGATCACCCCTTCCTGGGCCGTGCTCGCCACCAGCACCCCGTTACGGGTGAAGAGGCGTTCACACATCTGCTGCGCGGCGGCGGATCACTCCCTCCTGAGCCGTGCTCGCCACCAGCACCCCGTCACGGGGGAAGAGGCTATCGCGCGTCCATCGCCCGGCGGCGGATCACCCCTTCCTGGGCCGTGCTCGCCACCAGCACCCCGTCACGGGTGAAGAGGCGTTCACGCATCCGCAGCGCGGCGGCGGATCACTCCCTCTTGGGCCGTGCTCGCCACCAGCACGCCGTCGCGGGTGAAGAACTGGCCACGCACCAGACCGCGCCCGGCACTGGCACTCGGGCTGTCCACCACGTAGAGCAGCCAGTCATCGAGCCTGAAGTCCCGGTGGAACCACATGGAGTGGTCTATGGTGGCCACCTGCATGTCCGGCTCCCAGTAGGAGACGCCGTGGGGCTGCAGGGCGGTGATCAGGAAGTGGAAATCCGAGGCGTAGGCCAGCAGATACTTGTGGACCCGCTGATCGTCGGGCATCTGGCCGTTGGCCTTGAACCAGACGTGGCGCAGGGGCTCGTGCACATCGGGACGGATGGGGTCGACCAGGGTCACGGGGCGAATTTCGATGGGCTTCTCGCACAGGATCTTGTCGCGCAGGGCCGGCGGGATCTGCTGCTCGTAGGGGCGCACCAGCTCCAGCTCGCTCTTGAGCTGCTCGGGGGGCAGGATCCCCGCCGGCATGGCAATCTGGTGCTCAAAACCCTCGGCCTCCACCTGGAAGGAGGCATTGAGATAGAAGATGGGCTTGCCGCCCTGGATGGCCTTGACCCGGCGGGTGGAGATGGTCTGACCGTCGCGGATGTTTTCCACGTCATAGATGATGGGGCGATTGGCATCGCCGGGACGCAGGAAGTAGGAGTGGAAACTGTGTACCTGGCGATCGCTGGCCACCGTCTGCTTGGCGGCCGACAGGGCCTGCCCCATCACCTGCCCGCCAAACACGGCCCGCAGGCCGAGATCCTGGCTCTGTCCCCGAAACAGGCCCTCCTCGATTTTCTCGAGCGCCAGCAGTGCCAGCAGCTCATCCAGTACCTTGCTCATTGGTTTCTCCTGTATCAATGCCGCAGAGGCTAACAAGCCAACCCCGGCAGGGCAACCTTGCTGACGCTCATTCTCCCGCAGCCCCCCTCCCAACCTTCCTCGCGCAAGGGGAGGAGACCTCTGCCTGTGGGGTTCAAGCGCGGGCAATAGCGGCGGGAGCCGGAAACGAAAAGCCCGCACCAGAGGGTGCGGGCCTTGATGACGGCTGGTGGCACAGGCAGCTGGCGGGCCACCGGCGCCATGGCGGGCGCTTACTTGCTGCCGGTGCCGGAGTTGCGGGTCGAGGAGGTCGGCTTGCGACGGGCGCTCGCGCTGCGGGCGCGGGGCTCCTTGCCCTGCATCTCCTTGTGGCGCTTGACGGCGCGACGGATCTGGGCGGCCTGCTTGTGGCGGGTGCTCTTGCCATCTTGCTGCAGATCCACCTTGGATTCGGTCTCGTTGTTCAGGTTGACCAGGCCGCGCAGGTAGTTCACCTCGGGCAGCTTGAGCTCCATCCAGCCACCGCGGGGAATGGTGCGGTCCAGCTTGACGTCGCCGTAGCGGATGCGCATCAGCCGGCTCACCTGCACTTCCTGGGATTCCCACAGGCGGCGCACTTCCCGGTTGCGTCCCTCGGTCAGGGTGACGTTGAACCACTGGTTCAGCCCCTCGCCGCCGGCGGGCTTGATCTTGTTGAACTTGGCCATGCCATCTTCCAGCTGCACCCCTTTGCGCAGGCGCTGCAGCATGGCTTCGGTGATCTCGCCAAAGACCCGCACCGCGTATTCCCGCTCCACCTGATGGCTCGGGTGCATCAGGCGGTTGGCCAGCTCGCCGTCGGTGGTGAACAGCAGCAGACCCGAGGTGTTGACGTCCAGACGCCCCACCGCTATCCAGCGGGCGCCTTCCATCTTGGGCAGGCGATCAAACACGGTGGGACGGCCTTCGGGATCATGACGGGTACACATCTCCCCTTCCGGCTTGTGATAGGCCAGTACGCGGCAGATCTGCTCTTCTGCGGCACGGGTCTTGACCTGGTGGCCATCCACCCGGATCACGGCGTTCACTTCGACGCGATCCCCCAGTGTGGCGACCTTGCCATCCACACTGACCCGACCTGCGGTGATCAGGGCCTCCATCTCACGACGGGAGCCGTGACCCGCGCGGGCCAACACTTTTTGCAGTTTTTCACTCATCGGGGTTACCTGATTGTTGATCCCCGCCCGGCACCCCGGGCAAGGGTAACGACGGCGGGATCCCGGCTCGGGCCCCGCCATCATGATTGTGGTGCCATCCCGTGACGGGGGCACTCATGGATTGTCCTGACCCTCGCCCGCCATGGCCGACAAGGGGGATTGCAGCGAGGTGTCCAGCTCGGGGAGCTGCTCCAGGCTCTGCAGGTTAAAGTAATCGAGAAATTCCCGGGTGGTGGCGAGCAGCTCGGGGCGACCCACCACCTCCTTGTGGCCTATGCTGCGCACCCAGCCGCGCTCTTTCAGGGTATTCACTATCTGGCTCGAGACCGCCACCCCGCGGATCGCTTCGATCTCGGCCCGGGTGATGGGCTGACGGTAGGCGATCAGCGTCAGGGTCTCCAGCACGGCCCGCGAATAGCGGGGCGCCCGCTCGCTCCACAGGCGAGAGAGCTCCTCGGCGTACTCCTGGCGGGCCTGGAAGCGCCAGCCGGAGGCGACCTCCTTGAGCTCCACCCCCCGCGCGCTGTAATCCTGCCGGAGCTCCGCCAGCAGCAGCTGGACATAGCGGCTGGTGACGGGGTAATCCGCCAGCACGCTCCCCTTGAGCTCGCTCACCGTCAGCGGGCGCCCGGCAACAAACAGCGCCGCCTCGAGCAGGGTCTTGAGCCGCTCAGCAGGCAGGGCCATGATTCATCTCCTGCGCGCCCGCAGCCAGCGCCTGACCGGGCCCGGGCTCCGGGTCGAAATCGCGGGGCGCAGCATACCACAAGTTCGCTGGCGAATTAATGAACTCGCGCCCTTTGCAAGGCCAAGGGGCATTGGTGTCACTGGACATGGGGGGGCGCCTCCTCTGTCTGGCTGGCCAGGGCGAAGTGGATGGGTCCCAGGGGCTCGGCCTGCAGGATCCAGATCAGTTGCTCCTTGCACAGTTCGAGCAGGGCCAGGAAGGTGACCAGCACCCCCATGCGCCCCTCCTCGGCCCGCAGCACCTGCTCCAGGCGCAGGGTCTGGCCCAGGGAGAGCAGGGCGAGGATCTCCGCCATCCGCACCCGGGTCGGGATCTGCTCGCGGCGGATCTGGTGATGTTCAAAATGCGTCGCGCGTTTTACCACACTTTGCATATAGAGGGCGAGCTCCACCAGGGAAACATCGGGGGAGAGCGGCTTGAGGGCACCGAAATCCGGCGGCAAGGCGCTGGCGATGAAGATCTCCCGCTCCACCCTGGGCAGGGCGTCCATCCGCTCGGCGCCGACCTTGTAGCGCTCGTACTCCTGCAGGCGGCGAATGAGGGTGACGCGGGGGTCTTCCCCCTCCTCTTCCTCCGCCAGCTCGGGGGACTTGGGCAGCAGCATGCGGGATTTTATCTCGGCGAGCCAGGCCGCCATCAGCAGGTACTCGGCCGCCAGCTCCAGGTTGAGCTCCTGCATCAGCTCCACATAACCCATGTACTGGGTGGTGATCTGCAAGATAGGCAGGTTGAGGATGTCGAGCTGCTGGCGCCGGATGAGATAGAGCAGCAGATCCAGCGGCCCCTCGAAGGTCTCGAGGAACACCTCCAGCGCATCGGGCGGGATGAAGAGATCCTGGGGCAGCTCATGATAGGGCTGCCCCAGGACGGTGGCGATGGGCGCGGCCATCACCGTCATCGTCTCCCTCTCGTGGGATGGCGTACCGACCTCACTCAAACGGCGTCGGATCCCCGGCGCCGCGGCGACGCACCACGGGCTCGTCATCGGAGAAATCCACTACCGTGGTCGGCTGCTCGCCGAGATAACCGCCGTTGAGCACCAGATCCAGCTGCTTGCCCAGCTTGTCGGCGATCTCCTCGGGGTCGAATTCCGCCATCTCTGAGCCCGGCAGGATCAGGGTGGTGGAGAGCAGCGGCTCCCCCAGGGCTTCGAGCAGGGCCAGGGCAATCTTGTTGTCCGGCACCCGGATGCCGATGGTCTTCTTCTTCTCGTTCATCAGGCGACGGGGCACCTCCTTGGTCGCCTTGAAGATGAAGGTGTAGGCCCCGGGGGTATTGCTCTTGAGCAGGCGAAATGCCGTGTTGTCGACCTTGGCATAGGTGGAGATCTCGGAGAGATCCCGGCACACCAGGGTGAAGTCATGGTTCGGATCGATGCGACGGATGCGGCAGATGCGCTCCAGGGCGCCCTTGTCGCCCATCTGGCAACCCAGGGCATAGCCGGAGTCGGTGGGATAGACGATGACGCCACCGTTTTGAATGATCTGCACCGCCTGCGTGATGAGACGGGCCTGGGGATTGTCTGGGTGTACGTAGAAATGCTGACTCATATATTCCTCCCGGAATAGGGCAGGCTCATCCTGCCATCAAAACAATAGCCACTTTACTACAGGCACGGGGACCTGTGTGGACGCCGCATCAGCCTGCACGGCTGGCAAGCAGGGCCTGATGCTCCTCGCCGCTCAGACCAAAATGGGCGGGATGGGCCAGCCAGAGCGGCATCCCCTCCTTGGGCAGCCAGAGGTGGCGGCCCAGCTCGGTCCAGCTAGACGGGAAGTGAAAATCCGATCCCACCGAAATATAGAGATCGTGCTCCCTGGCCCACTGACCCAGGTTGGCCCGCTCCTGGGGGCTCTGCTGGGGCAGCGAGACCTCCATGGCGTCGCCACCGGCGGCCTTGAAGGCCACCAGCAGCCGCTTGATCCACTTGGCGGTGAGGTCATAACGGCTGGGATGGGCCAGCACCGCCAGCCCGCCGGCGGCGTGAATGGCGGTGATGGCCTCCCCCATCTCGGGCCACTCGGCCGGAGCATACCCCTTGTTGCCACGGCTCAGGTACTTCTTGAATACCTTCTGCATATTGTCGGCCACCCCGCGGGCCACCAGCACCCGGGCGAAATGGGCCCGGGTCACGGCGGCATCGCCGGCCAGGGCCTTGGCCTCTTCATAGGTGCCCGGGATCTGGCACTTCTCCAGACGGCGCCCTATTTCCAGGGCGCGGGCCTCGCGGCGGGCCCGCTGACCGGCCAAAAAAGCCACCAGCTGCGGATTTTTTTCATCCACCCCCAGGGCCACTATGTGGATCTCGTGGTGCTCCCAGCCGGTGGAGATCTCGACCCCGCTCACCAGGCGCAGCGGCAACTGCTCGGCGTGGATGGTGGCACGCACCTCATCAAGCCCATCCAGGGTGTCGTGGTCAGTGACCGCCAACACCTCCACCCCTTTCTCGGCGGCGCGGCGCACCAGTTCCCCGGGTGTCAGCACACCGTCCGAGGCGGTGGTATGGCAGTGCAGATCGAATCGCATCGGTATCTCGCTCGCATGGTTCAGGGCGAATTGGCAAAAAGCGACTTGACTTGGCAGCCGCTTTATCGTTTTCTGTAGGCACTTCATTGCAAACAGCTTTTTACAGGACTCAATCATGCAAACGACTTCCATCCTGACCATCTGGTGGTGGCACACTCCCTGACATGCGGGCGTGTGGTCGTTGCTGTACCTGTAATCTGACAGCAAATTAAGAACCCAAAGAAAAAGCCCGCTGACCCCAGCGGGCTTTTTTATTATCCGGCAAATGGACCCGTGATGAAACCGAGAATTCAGATAAGGGCGCAGACATGGCGATGGCAACCCCATCGACCCGGCCAACACCCATTCATATTCAAGAGATCCAACATCATGAACATCGGTAATTTCCATCACATGCAAGGGACAGCATCATGACAGGCAGCACCACCCCCTTATCCCTTGGCGAATTTGATGCGATCACGCTCAACGCCCCCTATGTGGCCGATCCCCTGGCCCTGTTCACCCGGCTCTGCCAGGACAGAGCCAACACCCTGTTGCTCGAGTCCGTGGAGATCGACTCCAAGGCGGGCACCCAGAGCCTGCTGCTGGTGGATGCCTGCCTGCGCATCGAGTGCCGCGGTCGCACCGTGCGGGTGCGTCCCCTCACCGACAACGGCGTGCCCTTGCTGCGCCTGCTCGAGCAGCGTCTGAGCGCCGTCATCACCCAGACCCGGGTGGCGGGCGAGTTGCAGCTCGACTTCCCGCCATCCGATCGGGAGCTTGACGAAGACAGCCGCCTCAAGGGCTGCGGCGTGCTGGACGTGCTGCGCACCCTGCAGCGGGATCTGCAATGCCAGCAGGGCAAGCAGGCCCTGTTCATGGCCGGCACCTTCGCCTATGACCTCATCGCCTCCTTTGAAGACCTGCCCGAGGTGCCGGAAGGGAGCAACGACTGTCCCGACTACTGCTTCTACGTGGCCGAAACCCTGATCACCATAGATCACATCCACCAGAGCACCCGGCTGTGTGCCTGCCTGTTCGGGGGCCTCGCCGACACCGACGATCACTACGCCAAGCTGACCCACCGGCTGGCAGCCCTCAAGCAGGCCTGCCAACAGGCGCCCGCCCCGACTCAGGCCGCCCCCGTCCTCGATGCCGGCATGAGCGTGGACAAGGGCGACAAGCAGTTCTGCGCCGAGGTCGAAAAACTCAAGGGCTTCATCCGCCGGGGCGACATCTTCCAGGTGGTGCCGTCCCGCAGCTTCTCCCTGCCCTGCCCGAGCCCCCTCGCCGCCTATCGCCGCCTCAAGCAGACCAACCCCAGCCCCTACATGTTCTATGTGCAGGATGAGGGCTTCACCCTGTTTGGCGCCTCCCCCGAGAGCGCGGTCAAGTTCTGCGCCCGCAGCCGGGAGGTGGAGATGTACCCCATCGCCGGCACCCGCCGCCGTGGCCTCAACCCCGATGGCAGCATCAACCTGGATCTGGACGGTCGCATCGAGCTGGAACTGCGCCAGGACGAGAAGGAGGTGGCCGAACACCTGATGCTGGTGGATCTGGGTCGCAACGACATCGCCCGCATCTCCGAGCCTGGCACCCGCTATGTCAAAGACTTGCTGAAGGTGGATCGCTACAGCCACGTGATGCACCTGGTCTCCCGGGTGGTGGGCCGCCTGCGCGCCGACCTTGACGCCCTGCACGCCTATCAGGCCTGCATGAACATGGGCACCCTGACCGGCGCCCCCAAGCTGCGGGCCAGCGAGCTCATTCGCGAGGTGGAAGGGCGCAGACGAGGCAGCTACGGCGGCGCCGTGGGCTATCTCAACGGCGCCGGCGAGATGGACACCTGCATCGTCATCCGCTCGGCCTTCGTGAAAAACGGCATCGCCCATGTTCAGGCCGGCGCCGGCGTGGTCTATGACTCCAAACCCCAGGCCGAGGCGGACGAGACCCGGGCCAAGGCGGCGGCCGTGCTGGCCGCCATCGCCGCCAGCCATGGCACCTCCCTGCAAGCCCTCAGCGCCCAGCAGGAGCAACATAAGGACGTGAGCCATGACTAATATTTTCCTGCTCGATAACTTCGACTCTTTCACTTACAACCTGGTGGATCAGTTCCGCTCCCTCGGCTACCCGGTGCGCATCTATCGCAACAGCCTGCCGGCGAGCCGCATCATGGCGCAAATCGAGTCCTGCGGCGGCGATGCCGTGCTGGTGCTCTCCCCCGGGCCCGGCGCCCCGCACGAGGCCGGTTGCCTGATTGAGCTCATCAAGCTGGCCCGGGGTCGGGTGCCCATCCTCGGCATCTGCCTCGGTCATCAGGCCCTGTGCGAAGCCTACGGCGGCACCGTCGGCGCGGCGGGTGAGATAGTCCACGGCAAACGCTCCCTCATCGAGCACAACGGCCACGGCGCCTTCGCGGGGCTGCCAAGCCCCTTGCCGGTGGCCCGCTACCACTCCCTGGTGGCCACCTATGTGCCACAGGAACTGACGGTGATTGCCCACTATCAGGGCATGCCCATGGCCATCGAGCAAGGGGACGATAGGGTGCTGGGCTTCCAGTTCCACCCGGAATCCATCATGACCAGCGAAGGGGCCCGCCTGCTGACCCAGGCCCTCGCCCATATCACTCGTCCCGAAAGCAGCGTGCGTTAAGGTAAGGAGACCTCATGCATCATCATCTCAACACCCTCTATCAGGGGCAGTCTCTCACCCGCGACGCCGCCCGCGACGCCTTCGGCCAGGTGGTGCGCGGCGAAGTGGATCCCATAGTGCTATCCAGCCTGCTCACCGCCCTCAAGCTCAAGGGGGAGACCCCGGAGGAGATAGCCGGCGCCGCCGAGGCGCTGCTGGCCGAGGCTCGCCCCTTCCCGCGCCCGGACTATGCCTTCTGCGACATCGTCGGCACCGGTGGCGATGGCCTCAACACCATCAATGTCTCCACCACCTCGGCCCTGGTGGCCGCCGCCTGCGGCCTGAAAGTGGCCAAGCACGGCAACCGCTCGGTCTCCAGCAAGTCGGGATCGAGCGATCTGCTGGACAAGATGGGGATCAAGCTCGACATGAGCCCGGCCCAGGCCCGCCGCTGTCTGGACGAGCTCGGCATCTGCTTCCTGTTCGCCCCCCAGTATCACGCCGGGGTGCGCCACGCCATGCCGGTGCGCCAGGCCCTCAAGACCCGCACCCTGTTCAACGTGCTGGGGCCGCTTATCAACCCCGCCCGTCCCAGCTATCAGCTGATGGGGGTCTATGCCCCCGAGCTGGTGCACCCCATCGCCGAAACCCTGCTGGCGCTGGGTCTGAAAACCGGTATGGTGGTACACGGCGCGGGCCTGGACGAGATAGCCATCCACGGCCCGACCCAGGTGGCCGAGATCCGCGACGGCGAAATTCGCGAGTACCTGCTCACCCCGGCTGACTTTGGCCTCGAGACCTACCCGGTCAGCGCCATCCAAGGCGGTGAGCCGGAAGAGAATTGCGCCATCACCGCCGCCATCCTGGAGGGGCGTGGCACCCCCGCCCACAACGCCGCCATCGCCGCCAACGTGGCGCCGCTGCTGGTGATGGCGGGCAAGGCCCCGGACTTCAAGCAGGCGGCCGCCCAGGTGCTGGCGGTGTTGGCCAGCGGCGAGACGGCCCGCCTCGCCCGGGATCTCGCCACCCTGAGCCATCAGGAGGCATGATGTCCACCACCACACAAGACAGTACCCAGCTTCGCAAGGATAACGAGATGTCAGAGCTCATTGCCCCTCACCCCTTTCTGAACATGGCCTCCATCAGCCAGACCATTCTCGGCAAGATCGTGGCCGCCAAGCAGGCATGGGTGGCGGCCCGCAAGCTGGCCCAGCCCCTGGCGAGCTTCCAGGGCGCGCTCACCCCAAGCGATCGGGACTTCGAGGGGGCGCTTCGCTCAGGCTCTACCCGCTTCATTCTCGAATGCAAGAAGGCCTCCCCCTCCAAGGGTCTGATCCGCGACGACTTCAGCCCTGAGGCCATCGCCGATGTCTATGGCCGCTACGCCACCGCCATCTCTGTGCTGACGGACGAGAAGTTCTTCCAGGGGGATTTCACCTTCCTGCCCCGGGTACGCGGCCGCGTCCGGCAGCCGGTGCTGTGCAAGGACTTCATGATTGACCCCTATCAGGTCTATCTGGCCCGCCACTATCAGGCGGACGCCATCTTGCTGATGCTCTCCGTGCTCACCGACGAGGGCTATCGCGCCCTGTTTGCGGTCGCCAGGGAGCTGGGCCTCGGGGTGCTGACCGAGGTGAGCAACGAAGAGGAGCGGGATCGCGCCATTGCGCTCGGCGCCCCGGTGATTGGCATCAACAACCGGGATCTGCGGGATTTGAGCGTGGATCTCGCCCGCACCCAGCAGCTGGCGGCCGACATTCCGAGCGATCGGGTGGTGATCAGCGAATCCGGCATCAAGCACCGCGCTCAGGTGGCGGCCCTGCGCCAGTATGCCAAGGGCTTTCTGGTGGGCTCGTCACTCATGGGCGAGCCGGATCTGGAGGCGGCGGTGCGCAAGCTGGTCCTGGGCCAGAACAAGGTGTGCGGCCTCACCCGGGCCGAGGATGCCGCCACCGCCCATCAGGCGGGCGCCGTGTACGGCGGCCTTATTTTTGTGGCCAAGAGCCCGCGCTATGTGGATATCCCCGCCGCTCGCGCCCTGATGGCCGGGGCGCCACTCAGCTATGTGGGGGTGTTTCGCAACGCCCAGCCCGCCACCATCGCCAAGACGGTGGAAGCCTTGGGACTCGCTGCGGTGCAGCTGCACGGGGAGGAGGACGCCGCCTATATCGAAAGCCTGCGCCCCCTGCTGCCGGCGGGCTGCCAGATCTGGAAAGCCATTGGCGTCTCTCTTGGCAAGGAAAGCGGCGAGCCCCTGCCCAACCTGGATTACCCGGCGGATCGCCTGCTGCTGGATACGAAAGTGGGCAGCCAGAGCGGCGGCACCGGCGAGGCGTTCGACTGGACCCTGCTGGCCGGGCTCGACAAGTCCCGCCTGATGCTGGCGGGGGGCCTCAACCCCGACAACGCCCTGCAGGCCGCCCAGGTGGGTTGCCTCGGCCTTGATTTCAATTCAGGGGTGGAGAGTGCCCCGGGCCGGAAAGATGCCAGCAAACTTGAGGCCTCCTTTGCCGCCCTGCGCCAACTGTGAGAGTGCCCTCTGAACATGTACCAAATTGATGAATCGCTTTCGCTTATAAATACAAGGAATAAACCATGACCCTGCTCAACCCGTTTTTTGGTGAATTTGGCGGCATGTATGTGCCCCAGATCCTGATGCCCGCCCTGCTCCAGCTGGAGAAAGCCTTCGTCGATGCCAGGGAGGATGCCGCCTTCATCGAGGAGTTCCAGACCCTGCTGACCGAGTATGCGGGCCGCCCCACCCCCCTCACCCTGACCCGCAATCTGACCCGCGGCACCAAGACCCGCCTCTACCTCAAGCGCGAAGATCTGCTGCACGGCGGCGCCCACAAGACCAACCAGGTGCTGGGCCAGGCGCTGCTCGCCAAGCGCATGGGCAAGAACGAGATCATCGCCGAGACAGGCGCCGGTCAGCACGGTGTGGCCACGGCGCTGGCCTGCGCCCTGCTCGGCCTCAAGTGCCGGGTCTACATGGGGGCCAAGGATTGCGATCGCCAGAAGCCCAACGTGTTTCGAATGAAGCTAATGGGCGCCGAGGTGATACCGGTGCATTCCGGCTCCAGCACCCTGAAAGATGCCTGTAACGAGGCGATGCGCGACTGGGCCGCCAACTATGAGAGCGCCCACTACCTGCTCGGCACCGCCGCCGGCCCCCACCCCTTCCCCACCATAGTGCGGGAGTTCCAGAAGATGATCGGGGAAGAGGCCAAGGTGCAGTGCTTCGAGAAGGAAGAGCGCCTGCCGGACGCCGTGATCGCCTGCGTCGGCGGCGGCTCGAACGCCATCGGCATGTTTGCCGACTTCATTGACAACAAGGAAGTGCGCCTCATCGGGGTCGAGCCCGGTGGCCACGGCATCGAGTCCGGCGAGCACGGTGCGCCGCTGGGTCACGGCAGCAAGGGAGTCTTCTTTGGCATGCACTCCTACCTGATGCAGGACAAGCAGGGACAAATTCAGGAGTCCTACTCCGTCTCCGCGGGGCTGGACTTCCCCTCCGTCGGCCCCCAGCACGCCCATCTGGCCGCCACCGGCCGCGCCGAGTATGTCTCCATCACCGACAAGGAGGCCCTGGACGCGTTCCAGGAGCTGGCCAGAAGCGAGGGGATCATACCGGCGCTGGAATCCTCCCACGCCCTGGCTCACGCCCTCAAGATGGCCCGCAGCGAGCCGGAAAAGGAGCAGGTGCTGATCGTCAACCTCTCCGGCCGTGGCGACAAGGACATCTTCACCGTTGCCGACATATTTGAGAAAGAAGGAACCTTGTCATGAATCGCTACGCACAACTGTTTTCCCGTCTGGAACACGCCAAGCAGGGCGCCTTCGTCCCCTTCGTCATGCTGGGTGACCCCACTCCCGAGTTGTCGCTCGCCATCGTCGATGCCCTGGTCGAGGGAGGCGCCGACGCCCTCGAACTCGGCATTCCCTTCTCCGATCCGGTGGCGGACGGCCCCACCATCCAGGGGGCGGCGCTGCGGGCCTTTGCCAGCGGCACCACCCCGGATGGCTGCTTCCAGCTGCTGACCCGCATTCGGGCCAAGTACCCCCAGATGCCCATTGGCCTCTTGGTCTACGCCAACCTGGTCTATGTGCGCCACATCGATGGCTTTTATGAAAAATGCCAGCAGGCCGGGGTGGACTCGGTGCTGGTGGCGGACGTGCCGGTGCAGATGTGTGCCCCCTACAAGGCGGCCGCCGACAAGTTCGGCATCGACAGCATCTTCATCGCCCCGCCGAACGGCGACAGCGAGACCCTGAAAGCCGTGGCCGAGCTGGGCTCTGGTTACACCTACCTGGTGAGCCGCGCCGGCGTCACAGGCGCCGAGACCAAGGCGGGCATGCCGGTGGAGGGATTGATCAACACCCTCAACGAGTTCAAGGCCCCCCCCGCCCTGCTCGGCTTTGGCATCAGCGATCCCCAGCAGGTGAAGGAGGCCATCAAGGCGGGCGCCGCCGGCGCCATCTCCGGCTCCGCCGTGGTCAAGATCATCGAGACCCATCAGCAGGATCCCGACCGCATGCTTATTCGCCTGAAGGAGTTTGTGCAAGGGATGAAGGCGGCGACCAACCGATAAGGGGCTGGCATGACAGGCCGTTGGCCGTGAGTAGTCAACCTGCGTATCCGCCTTACGCATAGCGGCATCACTGCATCAAAGGGAGCCTGACCGGCTCCCTTTTCTATTTCCTGCTTGTTGCCGCTTGCAGCTCCCTGTGTCTTTTCCCTCTATCCCCTTGGGAAAGGGTTGGGGTGAGAGGAATATCTACCTTCTCTACTGAACCAAGGGCGACTTAAAACAGCGAGTGCTCACTAACTGATTGAACCGGCTCAGATTTTTATCAACTACCTCTTCCCATGCCTCGAACAGGCCCCTTATGATAGCCAAACGACAATCAACCTCTGGGGAGAGCGTCATGGCAGCGATTGTTGTTATCTCGCGGGTGAAAAGCAGCGAACTGGGGGCTGGAACTCAGGGGCGGTAGCCTTGCCGACGCTTGCAATCACCGACGAAGAAGCCAAGCGAATACGCTCAGGTATCCGAGTCAGACTGGTAATATTTTGATTTAATTTTATTTTTTCGTGGCAACTATCAGGGCAGAGCGGAGTTATATGGAAGGCTCTGCTATCGGATTAGTGCCGCCTTCTATCTAATCACTGTTAGAAATAAATAGGAATATATGAGTATCATTGAAGAAATAAAAGGGTTGAACGCAAATTCGGCTGTAATCTTGGCCATTTTCTTTGTGTCTTTTATTGCGCCTGCATTTTTACTTATCTATCGCCTTAATCCTGATTTATTTCTAGCGTTGGACACGACAAAACTAATCGTTCTTTCTATATCTGTAACAAGCCCAAGTTTTCTTGCGTTATTTATAGTTACATGGATATCTGACATTGTTTTAACACATATAGGGTATCACAAAAAAGGACATCTAGGCACATACACAGACTGGTTTGTTACGCACGGAATAAGTAATACCACAATCATGTATACGGTTTGTTTTATTGTATATGCATTCGAAATATCTGCTAGCACAGCAGTATTGTGGCTTCTTGGTTTAGTTATATTTTATATAGTCTTTGAGTTTTGGCGCGTATTAATTGTAGCAAAAGGCCCAAACTTCAAAAAAAGCGCACTAAATAATGAGTAAAATTTCTAACAAGGCATTGCACCAGACGAATTGTAAGTAGCGCTTATGCAATATTGCTACGCAAAGTTTATCGCACGCGCTACTTACAATTCGCAGGTGACCGCAACGTTACACATGTATATTTTTAATCTTTTCAGTTTGTGCGGTCTGAAGTTTTGGTAGTTGGTGATTTGTTGCAACAATGTAGTTTTGAAATAGCACCGTTCCTTTACCGCCAATAATTATGAATAATTATTGGGACATCCACCATTTTGAGCAGGCCTTGGTGTGACTGGCTGTGGTTGCCGTGATAGCACCATGATTGAGGGCTTTTGGCCAGGAAGGAGAAAAGCTCGAGATTTTGGCTTAAAAAGCGGCTTTTCAGCCAGCGCCAACCATGGCATCACAGGCGATGCTGGGGAGTCAAAGTGGTGTGCCGCAGCTCAGAATGAAGGTTGATGACATCGTCGCTGGCCACAATGTTCTGCGTAACGCAGGCAGCGCGTCTTGTCACCCACCACCCTGATACCCCGCCGCCGAAACAGTGTCACTTGCCTTAACCACTGAGCCTTATCAAGGCCCAACCGTTGAAGAATGGGAGCTAGCTCTTCCGGAATATGGCCCCGTTTATCCGTCCTGATAGCCCGACCGGTCCAATCCACCAGCATCAGATAGTCAGTGAAGGTAAACGGCAGCCCCTCGGGCTGATCTGGGCTGGGAGAAATCAGGACACCCACCTTTCTGAGCGAGGCGCTGCATAGCCCGCGCACCAAAGGTGGGTCTCAGTGTTGGATTTTTACTCGCGGGAATTGGCTAAGCCCGCCCCATAACCAAACGTCATGCCCATACAAGGAATTTTTCGTGATCACAAAATACTTATACATCGCAGGCTGCATACCATTCCTTGCACTTGGGATTCTGCATACTGTCTACACAATCACTGACACGTTCAACCCCAAGAAATTAATACCATACCAATCTGATGTGATGGGGCTCATGAAATCGTCATCCTTGGCCATCACAAAAGAAACAAATATGTGGCGCGCATGGGTTGGCTTTAACATCAGTCACGGTATCGGCATGCTGTTTTTCTCCGTCACTTATTTATACTTGTCAACGTCATATATATCCTTCCTGGAAAGCTCTGTCTTTTTCATGAGTGCGGCGCCAATCATTGCATCACTCTATCTCGCATTGTCTAAAAAATATTGGTTTAGCATTCCCATCATAGGATCAACGATCGGTCTGCTGTGTTTCGTTGCAGGGGCATTGGCACAGTTATATACATAGCAAGTCGTTCAAGCCGTTCGCTTAGTTCACTGGTCACAGGCGAAAATCCGCCTCTTAACCAAACGTTATCATTCAAGCCAGAAACAGGAGTGCCTCACATATGGAAGTCAGTTGCAGCTCACTCGATGAAATCCGCGAGCATATCGACAAGATAGATAGCGAAATGGTGGCATTGCTTGCAAGGCGCGGCGCCTTTGTCGCACAAGCCGCATCCTTTAAGAAGACGACAGAGGACGTGAAGGCCCCCAACCGGGTAGATCAGGTCATCGCCAAAGTCATCTCCCTTGCACAAGAACAAGGCGCCAATCCGGAGGTGGTGGAAAGGGTTTATCGCGCCATGATTGCTGCCTTCATCGACGCGGAACTTAAAGAGCATTCACTGCTGAACGCAAATAGCGAGAGACCTTAACAACGGGTTCAACTCTCTCGCTCTACTTGTTGGGACGGACTAACGCCAGCCTCTTAATCCGAACGGCATATCCAGTCGTCAACGCGGGACGCAACCCAGCCTTGAGCCCATGGCGGGCATTGCCTACAATGACCCACTTTTTATCAACCTCAGGTCTATAAAATGAGCGACAACAAACCTGCACTGCCCGACCGTCTGGCGGCCAACCCGCGCAGCCCGCACCATATGGCCGAGTGCTTCGAGCACGAGATAGGCATTCGCGTGAACGGCAAGGAGCGCACCAATGTCGAGGAGTACTGCATCAGCGAAGGCTGGGTGAAGATCCCCTCCCCCAAGGCCAAGGATCGCTACGGCAACCCCATGCTGATCACCGTCAAGGGCACGGTCGAGGCGTTTTACGCCTAAGAGCCCAGGGCCGCCCTGACTCCGTGGCGCGAGCCTGAATAGCGCTCTTCCTATGCCAAGACACCGGCCTCGCGCCGGTGTCTTTGTTTCTCGTCTGGCAGACGCCCTGGCGCTGCGCCGCCCTCTGCACATAGGCTCCCCGGCTCCCATCCATCGCGCCAAAGCCCGCGCCTGAAAAGAGAGAGGCCCACCATCTGGCGGGCCTCTCTTTTATTCAAGGGTGCGTCAATCAGCCGTTGAGTTCGAGCACAGGGCTGAAGCCGCCGAAGATCATGCGGGCACCATCGAAGGGCATGACCTGATTGGCCGGGTTGCCCGGATCCATCCTGGGGTCTTCCATCATCCTGGCCATGGCCTGATCCCGGGTGGCCTTGTCCGGCCACTCCACCCAGGAGAAGACCACGGTTTCATCCTCCTTCGCCGCCACCGCCCGGTAGAAGTCGGTCTGCTTGCCGTGGGGCACGTCGTCCCCCCAGCACTCCAGCACCCGGGTGGCGCCATATTCGAGAAAGATGGGGTCGAACTGGCGGGCGTGATCGATCAGGGCTTGCTTGTTGGCCGTGGGCACGGCGAGTACGAATCCGTCCATATATGACATCAGACTCTCCTCCTTGGTTGAGGAGTTCAGCATAGCAAACCCGTGTCGACTGCTCCGTCATGCCGCCCCGGGGGGTCAGCTGGCCACCAGCTGCTCCAGATCGCTGCGCTTGATGCGCCGGGAGTCCACCTTGACGTAGAGGGAGCGTTCGGCGCCGTCCAGCAGCACATCGCTCACCCCCTCCCGGGCCCGCACTTTTTGCTCGAGATCCGCGCTGGCCTCCACCCCTGCCGGCAGCAGGATACGCAGGCTGCTGACATAGGGGGGCTCTTTCATGGTGAGGCTGAGCCCGAGCCAGAGCAGCGCCAGCAGGGCGCAGCTGCCAAACACCAGGGCCGCCCCTCCCTCGCCATAGAAGAAGCCCCCCAGGCTGCCGCCGATGGCCACGCCGAGGAACTGGCTGGTGGAGTAGACCCCCATGGCGGTGCCCTTGTAGCCCGGCGGGGATTCCTTGCTGATGAGGGACGGCAGCAGTGCCTCCATCAGGTTGAAGCCGATGAAGAACAGCTGCAAGCCGGCCAGTATGCCCCACAGCTGCAGGCCGGATTGCCACAGCACCACCTCGGCCCCCAGCATGGCCAGCACGCAGAGCTGGAACACCCGTTTCATGCGCCTGCGCTTCTCGGCATAGATGATGACGGGCACCACGCTCACGAAGGCGATCAGCATGGTATAGAGGAACGCCTGCCACTGCTGGTCCCGGGGCAGACCCGCTTGTTCCAGCAGGGGCGGCAGCGCCACGAAGCTCGACATCAGCAGGGTGTGGACGCAGAGGATGCCGACGTTGAGCTTGAGCAGACGGGGGTTGCCCAGCACCCGCTTGAAGCCCCCCTTCACCATGCCGGATTCGCGATTGAGCAGGTGCGCCCCGGGCGCCGGCACCCACCACAGCAGGACGGCGATGCCCCCGAGCGCCAGCAGGGCGATGAGCCAGAACAGGCCGGAGAGGCCGATGGCCTGGGTGATGAGGGGGCCTGTCACCATGGCGATGGCGAAGGTGATGCCAAAGCTCACCCCGATGAAGGCCATCGCCTTGGTGCGGTTCTGCTCCCGGGTGAGATCCGACAGGAGCGCCATGACGGCGGCCGAGATGGCGCCGCTCCCCTGCAGGGCGCGCCCCAGGATCACCCCCCAGATGGAGTGGGTCAGGGCCGCAATCCCGCTGCCCAGGGCAAACAGCAGCAGGCCGCCGACGATGAGGGGCTTTCGGCCGATGCGATCCGAGAGCAGGCCGAACGGGATCTGGAACAGGGCCTGGGTCAGGCCATAGATGCCGATGGCAAGACCGATGAGCGTCTCGGTGGCGCCGGCCAGAGACATGCCGTAGGTGGTCAGTACCGGCAGCACCATGAACATGCCGAGCATGCGCAGGGAGAAGAGGGAACCGAGCGCCCAAGTGGCGCGCAGCTCGCTCCGGGTCATCTTGAAATCATGCATGACGGCCTCAGTGCGATAGAAAAGGGGTGAAAGGGATGGGGCGCGAAAGGCGCTGACAGGGCGAGCAGCAGCCCCTCCCGGACAAGATCCTCGGCTGGCCTTCCCGGGTCGCCCCAATGGCAACAGAGCCGGGACTGTGCCCGGCTCTGGATTTTACGCATTTTCGGGGCGAGATGAAGTCGCCGAGTCCCAAATCCTGAGCCAGCCCCCATCTTGGCAGGCAGGGTTCGGGAAAGGCGGGGCCATCAGGGCAGCATGCTGACCAGCACAGCGGAATCTACATCCGGCTGCCCATCCACCGACATCATCACGCTCAGACAGGTGAAGATGACGACGACAATGGAGAACGAGTCTGCATCAGGGCAGCATGCTGACCAGCACAGCGGAATCTACATCCGGCTGCCCATCCACCGACATCATCACGCTCAGACAGGTGATGGTGACAATCGAGAACATGAACAACTTGCGGGCCCAGAGGGAGTCATCCACCGCCTGCTTGTAACCCGACAGCGCCATCCCCAGCCACCAGACGCTGACCGCGGTGGCCACCACCAGGTACTTGTAACCGGCGTAGCCCCCTAAAAACAACATCAGGGTCGGCACCATGAAGGCCAGGATGTAGAGGGTGATGTGGTGCTTGGCCACCGAAATCCCCTTCACCACCGGCAGCACGGGAATGCCCGCCGCCTGGTAGTCCTTGAAGCGGAAGATGGCGATCGCATAGGAGTGCGGCATCTGCCACAGGCTGAAGATCGCCAGCAGGATCAAGGCCCCAGAGTCGAACTGACCGCTCACCGCGCAGTAGCCGATGACCGGCGGCGCGGCGCCGGAGAGGCTGCCTATCAGGGTGCCGTAGACCGAGTGTCGCTTCATGTAGAGGCTGTAGACTCCCACGTACACGATGAAGCCGAGCACCGCCAGCAGCGCCGCCAGGGGGTTGGCGGCAAAGTAGAGCAGCGCCACCCCGGCCAGACCCAGGGCCGTCGCGTACCAGAGGGAGACCCCGGGGGCGATGAGCCCCCTCACCAGGGCGCGGTGCTTGGTGCGCTCCATGATGCAGTCGATGTCCCGGTCGATGTAGTTGTTGAACACGCAACCGGAGGCCACCACCAGGGAGACCCCCACCATGGTCAGGATGAAGAGGGCCAGATCCAGGTTCCCCTTGGCGGCCAGCAGAAAACCGCCGATCACCGAGATGAGGTTGCCGAAGATGATGCCCGGCTTGGTCACTTGCAGGTATTGCTTCATCATCACGCCGCTCAACCTGGCATCATGTTGATGTTGAGGTTGTACATGATCCACAGGGATCCCCCCACCACGATGGCGATGATGAGCACGGTAAACACCAGGGCGGTCAGGTTCCAGCGCTCCTCGGACGAGGTGTTCATGTGCAGGAAATAGACCAGGTGCACGAAGATCTGCACCACGGCACTGGCGACCACGGTCCCCAGGATGACGCCATGGGAGGCGGTCCCCTCCATCACCAGCCAGAACGGGATGGCGGTCAGGATCACCGAAAGCACGAAGCCAATCAGATAGCTCTTGGCGCTGCCGTGGCTGGCGCCGTGACTGTCAACGGTATGACTGCTCATTTACATTGCCCCCATCAGGTAGACCACGGTGAAGACGCAGATCCAGACCACGTCGAGGAAGTGCCAGAACAGGCTCAGGCACATCAGGCGGGTGCGGTTGCGCTCGTTGATCCCCTTCTTGGCTACCAGCACCATCATGACGATGATCCAGACCAGGCCGCTGGTCACGTGGATACCGTGGGTGCCGACCAGGGTGAAGAAGGCGGACAGGAAACCGCTGCGCTGGGGACCGAAGCCCTCGGCTATCAGGTGATGGAACTCGTAGATCTCCATGGCGATGAAGCCGGCGCCCAGCAGGAAGGTCACCAGCAGCCAGCCATTGACCGACGCCACCTTGTGCTTGTTCATGGCCAGCATGGCAAAGCCGAAGGTGATGCTGCTAAAGAGCAGCAGCATGGTCTCGGCAAACACGAACGGCAGCTCGAAAATGTCCTTGCCGGTGGGGCCGCCCGCGGTGCCGGTCACCAGCACAGCGTAGGTGGCAAACAGGCAGGCAAACAGGATGCAGTCACTCATCAGGTAGATCCAGAAGCCGAACACCTTGGTGGCGCCGGCATCATGGTGCCCGTCGTGGGCACCCTGATGGTGGGAGTGTTGCAGAATATCAGTAGCCATATGGGTTCTCATGCCACCTTGCTGATGTTGTCGAAATGCTGACCTTCGATGCGCGCGATCTCGTCGACCTGCACGTAGTAGTCCACATCATCGTTGAAACTGTGAATGATCCAGGTCCCTATCATGCCGGCGAAGCCGACCAGGGCCATCCACCAGATGTGCCAGATCATGGCGAAACCAAACACCACGCTGAAGGCGGCGATGATGACGCCGGCCCCCGAGTTCTTGGGCATGTGGATGGGGGCATAACGGGCCGGCTTCTTGTAAGCGCTGCCGTCGGCCTTGGCTTCCCAGAACGCATCCAGACCTGTGATGGTCGGCTCGATGGCGAAGTTGTAGAAGGGCGGCGGCGAGGAGGTGGCCCACTCCAGGGTACGGCCACCCCAGGGGTCGCCGGTCAGATCCCGGTTCTTCTCCCGATCGCGAATGCTCACCACCACCTGGATGAGCTGGCACAGCACCCCCAGGGCGATGAGGCCGGCACCGACCGCCGCGACCACCAGCCAGGGGTGGAAGGCGGGATCAATCTGCTGGCTGACGCGACGGGTCATGCCCATGAAGCCCAGCACGTAGAGCGGCATGAAGGCGACGAAGAAACCGACTATCCAGCACCAGAAGGCGCGCTTGCCCCAGGTCTCGTCCAGGGTGAAGCCGAACGCCTTGGGGAACCAGTAGGTGATGCCGGCGAAGCAGCCAAAGACCACGCCGCCGATGATGACGTTGTGGAAGTGGGCGATGAGGAACAGGCTGTTGTGCAGCACGAAGTTCGCCGCCGGCACCGACAGCAGCACCCCTGTCATGCCCCCTATGGTGAAGGTGATGATGAAACCGACGGTCCACAGCATGGGCGAGGTGAACGCGATGCGGCCCCGGTACATGGTGAACAGCCAGTTGAAGATCTTCACCCCGGTCGGGATCGAGATGATCATGGTGGTGATGCCGAAGAAGGCATTGACGTTGGCGCCGGACCCCATGGTGAAGAAGTGGTGCAGCCAGACGATGAAGGAGAGCACGGTAATGGCCACGGTCGCCCACACCAGGGAGGTATAGCCAAACAGCTTCTTCTTGCTGAAGGTGGCGACCACCTCGGAGAAGATGCCAAACACCGGCAGCACCAGGATATACACCTCGGGGTGACCCCAGGCCCAGATCAGGTTGATGTACATCATCATGTTGCCACCCATGTCATTGGTAAAGAAATGGGTACCCAGGTAGCGGTCTGCGGTGAGCAGGGCGACGGTGACGGTCAGGATCGGGAAGGAGGCGATGATCAGGATGTTGGCGCACAGGGCGGTCCAGGTGAACACCGGCAGCCGCATCATGGTCATGCCCGGGGCCCGCATCTTGATGATGGTGGCGAAGAAGTTCACCCCGGTCAGCAGGGTGCCCAGCCCCGAGATCTGCAGGCTCCAGATCCAGTAATCCACCCCGACGCCCGGGCTGTACTCCAGACCCGACAGGGGCGGATAGGCCAGCCAGCCGGTCTGGGCAAACTCACCCACGGCGAGGGAGACGTTGATCAGCACCACGGCGGCGGCGGTGAACCAGAAGCTCAGGTTGTTCAAGAAGGGGAAGGCCACGTCACGGGCGCCGATCTGCAGCGGCACCACTATGTTCATCAGGCCGATCACCAGGGGCATGGCCACGAAGAAGATCATGATGACACCGTGGGCGGTGAAGATCTGATCGTAGTGATGGGGCGGCAGCACCCCTTCCCCGCCGGCCGAGGCCATCACCTGCTGGGTCCGCATCATGACCGCATCGGCGAAGCCGCGCAGCAGCATGATCATGCCGAGAATGAGATACATGATACCCAGGCGCTTGTGATCCACCGAGGTGAACCACTCCTGCCACAGATATTGCCACTTGCCGTAGTAGGTGATGAGGGCGGCGATCGCCAGCCCGCCCAGAATGATGGCCGCCACCGTCACCATGATGATCGGCTCATGGTATGGGATGGCGTCGAGCGTTAATTTTCCAAACATCAGTTATTCCTCGGATCCCGCGTTCACGGAGTGGTCATCCATCGGCATATGCCCTGCATGATCCCCTTGGCTGTCATGGGCCATGGCGGCGTGGTTCATGGCCTGGTGTGCTCCCTCCTGACGAGGGGTTGCGCCGTGCGCCATCCCTGCATGACTCCCGTGGTTCATGTCACCCATGAACTTGTTGATCACCTTGGTGAACAGCACGGGGTCGGCCGCGGAGAAATACTCCACCGGATGGTATTGGGTCGGCTTGGCCAGGGCGTCGAACTCCGCCATGGTGGCCAGCACCTTGGGCGCGGCTCTCACCTTGGCAACCCAGGCGTCGAAACCGGCTTGATCCTGGGTCGCGATGGCCTTGAACTTCATGCCGGAGAAGCCGGCGCCGCTGTAGCTGCTGGAGATGCCGTCATATTGACCCGCCTCGTTGGCGATGAGGTGCAGCTTGGTCTGCATCCCGGCCATGGCATAGATCTGTCCCCCCAGACGCGGAATGAAGAAGGAGTTCATGACCGAATCCGAGGTGATGCGGAAATTGACCGGGGTATGGGCCGGGAAGGCCAATTCATTGACCGAGGCGATGCCCAGCTCGGGATAGACAAACAGCCATTTCCAGTCCAGCGAAATCACATCGACCTGGATGGGTTTGACGTCGGAGGTGAGCGGCTGGTAGGGATCGAGCTCGTGGGAGGTCTTCCAGGTGATCACGGCCAGAATGGCGACGATAATCACCGGTACTGTCCAGACCACCACTTCAATCTTGTTGGAGTGGGCCCAATCCGGGGCATAGGTTGCACTGGTATTGGAGGCTCGATATTTACGGGCAAATACCACGGCCATGATAATGACCGGGATCACCACGATTAACATTAAATAAAGCGCGGTTAATATCAGCGACTTCTCTTCCAGACCAATCTGGCCCTTGGGATTCATTAATGCCATATCGCAGCCACTCAACAAGCCAGTGACGGCGATTAATAACAACGCTCCCAAGCCCCTCTTATAGTCAAAAGGTCTCATGCTACTTCCTTTCTCTTGCAAGGCGTAAAGCTGTAAATAAAACGCATCATTCTGGGCAAGAGACACCCGGCTAAACAACATGAAAAATTAATCCGGGCAGAGGGTCAGGTTTCGGGGAGGGGGCATCGGCTGCACACTAATCAATCCCGGTCTGATACCAATTAATTAACAGCCTCATACAGAACCAACAAAAATCCTTCATCAGCTGAAATGAACAATTCCTGAACGCATAACATGATAAAAAAGAGGGGTAATGACGTGAATTCGTCGGGCGGGAAATAAGGCCGAGGCCGCAGCCAGCGGGTATTTCCTGGCATGATTAATTATATTTTGTACGCCTCGGCACCTGGTTCAATCCCGATGGCGCCATATATTCACAACCTTATTACATTAATAAAAAACAAATAAACCAAACCCTCACCCAATACAACAAATAAGGGCAGAGGCCTGGCCCCTGCCCTGACATCATCGCGTTCCCTTACCGCGACATCCGCCTCGGGGTCAGGGGTGCCGATGCTCCATCCGGGTGGCGACCGCGATCCGGTTCCAGGCGTTGATGGTGACGACCTGCATCAGGCATTGGGCCAGCAGGGCCTCGCCAAGCAGGCCCAGGGCCCGCTGGTAGGTCTCCTCCGTGAGCCCTTGCTCGCCGATCAGCGTCACCTCGTCGGTCAGGGCCAGTACGGCGCGCTCCCGTTCATCAAACAGCGGCGATTCACGCCAGGCAGAGAGCGCCAGCAGACGCTGGGGGCTCTCCTGCTCGGCCATGGCGGCCTCGGCGTGCATCTCGATGCAGTAGGCACAGCCATTGATCATGGAGGCCCGCAACTTGATGAGCTCCTTGAGCATGAAGGGAATGTCGGTGCCACCGAGATAGGACTCGAGGCCCCTCATGGCCTTGACGGCGGCGGGGACCAGACTGGCCAGTTGGATACGTGCTGACATGGGATGCTCCTGTGCAAACAGTGCCCGGTTTGGGCGACGACCTCATTGTTCATCTTCGCAACTGAAAATAGAATACCGCCATAAACTGCAACAGTTTTGCATTCATCGCAAAGGAGTATCCATGCTGGATCGCATTCGTATCCTGGCTCAGGTGGTGGAGTCCGGCAGCTTCTCCCGCGCCGCCCGCGCCCTCAGCCTGGCCCCCTCCTCGGTGACCCGCACCATCGACAGCCTGGAGGCCCAGCTGGGGGTGCCCCTGTTCAAGCGCAGTACCCGTCAGCTGGTGCTCACCGAGCAGGGGGACTATTTTCTCGCCCGCTCGGTGCGTCTGCTGGAGGAGGCCGATCAGCTGGTGCAATCCCTCCAGCCGCTCCATGAGGCCCCCAGCGGCCCGCTGCGGGTCTCGGTATTCGAGAGCTTCGGCGCCGCCTGCCTCTCGCCCCTGCTGCCCGAGTTCCTGGCGCGCTACCCGGGGATACGGCTCGAGATCGAACTCGACAACCGCCTGGTCGATCTCGATGCCGACAACGTGGATGTGGCGATCCGCATCGGCCGCCCGACCGACAGCGGCCTCCATGCCCGCACCCTGCTGACCAACCGCTCCCTGCTGGTCGCCTCCCCCGCCTATCTGGCCCGCCATGGCGAGCCCGGCACGCCGGAGGAGATCGCCGGCCACAACTGCCTCATCCGCGGCCAGGGTCGTCAGCGCCAGCACTGGTATTTTCGGCAAGGGGCGCAGCAGCGCAGGGTCGCGGTGCAGGGCAACCTCACCTCCATTGGCGGCACCCCGCTGCTGGAGGCGGCCCGGGCCGGCTGCGGCCTGTTGTTGCTGTCGAGCTGGATGGTGCAGCGCAGTCTGGATGAGGGAAGCCTGCGGCCAGTGCTGCCTCTGTGGCGGGCCTCCCCCTACGAGCACAGCGACGACCAGATCCTTGCGGTGTTTCGCGGTGGCCGTTTCTTGAAGCCCCAGAGCCGCGCCTTCATCGACTTCCTGGTCGAACGGATCCCGCCCCTGCAAATCCAGGGACCCGGCTGGCCCGAATAGGGGGAACAAAGCCGAGGGGCAAGGGCAAAGGCGGGGCCCATATCAGCAAGGCCCGCCGGGGGGCGAGCCTTGTCATGTCAGCTGGCCTTGGGATCCTCCCCGAAGCGGTTCGGGCCCGCCTGTCCCTCGCATACCATGAAGTAGAGGAAGACCAGGGTGCCGACGATGGGGATCAGGTTGATGAGCAGCCACCAGCCAGTGCGATCCGTGTCGTGCAGGCGCCGGGCCCCCACCGCCAGACTCGGCAGCAAGACCACCAGGGAGTAGAGGTTGGCGATCTGCTCCTTGAGTCCGATCAACTGGCCAAGCAGACTCAGCAGCAGGGCTATCCCCAGGTTGCAGAGCACGAACATCCAGTACTCCTTGCGCCGCGCCCGCCCGGTAAAGACGGCATATTTCTTCATGACGATCAGATACCACTCCATATCGACTCCTTATCAACAATGAAAGAAATGAGATAAACCAAGGATCCCCGTGCTAGTCGCGCCCCTTGCCCCAGGCCACCAGAGTATCCCGATAGAGGGCCAGCAGGGCCTGATCCCGCATCGCCACCCCGACCCGCTGCGCCGGGCAGTCCGCCCACCCGTCATGGGGATGGCGCCTGTCGTCAAACTTTTGCAGGGTGTGGCCGATGGCGGGGCCGTCCGTGACGACCCGCACCGGCCCCTCTCTCAGGGTAAACAGGGTCGGATCGATCACATAGGCGATGGCGGACGGATCGTGCACGTGGCAGCCATCCAGGCCAATGCGCTCGGAATAGAACCTCAGATAGAAGCGGCTGACATCCCACAGGAAGCGGCCTGGCTCCCCCGCCTCGTCGCGCAGGGTGTCGAGGTAGGCGCCGCTGAAGAAACTCTGCTGGGTCACGTCCAGCCCGATGATCACCAGGGGCCAGGGGGCGGTGAACACCCTGTCCGCCGCCTCGGGATCGTCGTGAACGTTGGCCTCTGCGTAGGGGGTCACGTTGCCGCGATGGCCGTTGACGCCAAAGGCGCCCCCCATCACCACCACCTGCTTGACCAGGGTGACTATCTCAGGGGCGGCCTCGAGCGCCAGGGCCAGGTTGGTGAGGGGCCCGATTGTCACCAGGGTGATCTCGCCGGGGTGAGCCTGCACCGTCTCGACGATGTATTGCCAGGCCGGGCGAGAGTCCGGCGTCAGGGTCACCTCCCCCGCCGCCACGTCCCCCAGCCCGCTCGGGCCGTGCACCACTGTGGTCGGCCCCACGGGATCGCGCACCAGGGGCGCGGCGGCGCCCATGGCCACATCGGCCTTCATGCCGTATTTGTGCTTGAGCCAGAGGGCATTGCGGGTGCCGTTCTCTATGGTGGCATTGCCAAAGACGGTGGTGATCCCCACCAGATCGATGGCGGGGTGCGCCTCGGCGAAGAGAATGGCCATGGCATCGTCGATGCCGGGGTCCGTGTCCAGGATGATCTTGCTGGTCATGATAAGGTTCCAATGAGAACGAAAAGCCAGTGTAGCGCCTTGGTGCCCCTGCGTCAGGATCCCCTTCACAGGATGAGCCCGGGGAGGCAATTCCAGGCCCGATCCCGTTTTTATCGCCCTCGGCCTGTTATAGTCGACAGGGCATGGCGCCGGTTTGATGACGGGCCGCCCCAGGCCAAGGCCGACTCTTTTTCTCCCAATCAGGTGGACAGCTTATGGATACCAGACCCTCCCTCGCCGCCCTGCTCACCCTCTGCCTGCTCTGCCCGGCCCAGAGCTGGGCCGTGCCGGTGCGCAGCCTGCAATCTGAATCGGATTACGGCCAGCTCATCAGCAAGCGCCAGGTGGTGGATCAGTTACTCGGCGAAGCCAGGCAGATCTATGACTCCCCCGCCCGCGTCTCGGATGCCGACTTCACCACCAAGATGCCGAGCAACATGGAGCTCGTCACCACCCGGTTGCTCGAGGCCTATCAGCTCGAGCCCTATCGCACCGATCTGCTCATCTCGGCCGCCAACGCCCAGATCGACAACGGCAAGCTGGACAGGGCCATCGCCCTGCTCAACCAGGCCCTGACCGCCGCCCCCGATGATGTGGATCTGCTCTCCTATCTGGCGGTCTGGCTGCGCGCCAAGGGCGACGAGGGGGGCTCGCGCCAGTATCTCGACCGGGTCAAGGCCCGCAACCCGGGACGAGAGGCCGATCTGCGCCGCCTCTTCGACACCATAGACAGGGTGATAGCGACGCCGCTCAAGGAGCGGGCAGGACGGGATCAGGACAAGACGGGACGGCGCGCCATCGTCACCCTGGGCGATGCCCTGAATCCCGATGGCTCCATGAGCGACATACTGCTGGGGCGACTCGACACCACCCGCGCCCTGGCCAAGGCCGATCCCCAGGCCCTCATCATAGTGAGCGGCGGCGTACCCCAGAATCGCAAGACAGAAGCCAAGGCCATGGCCGACTGGCTGGTGAGCAAGGGGATCAGCCGATCGCGGATCATAGAGGACAACTATGCCACCAGCATGGTGGAGAACGCCCTCAACACCGCCTGGGTGCTGGCCCGTCACCAGATAGACAAGGCCACCCTGGTCAGCTCGGCCAGCCATGTGCGCCGTGGTCAGACCCTGCTCGAGATTGCCTGCTGGCAAACCGGCCCGGCCAACATCCGCATCGACAGCGTCAGCTACCCGGACAAGCCCGTCTCCAGCCTGGCCCGGGTCGAGGCGGGGGAGCGGCTCGGCATCTATCGTGATGCCCTGCGCACCTATGGCATGTGGAGCTATCGCTCCCCTCCCCTGCTGGCACGCTAAGCCCCACCAACTTGGGAGGCGTCCCCGGCAGCGGGGGCGCCTCCTTGTCATGGGGCGGGATCAGCGGCGCCTGTGGCCCGAGGGCGGGGTCGGCTGCTGGCCGCGATAGTCGGCGCAAGGGAAGATGTTGCGCACCCGCTGGGCGATGGACTCGGGGATGGAGCGGGAGAAGACCAGGCGCACCCCCTTGCCATCCCGCTGCCCCAGGATGCGGCCGCGTACCGGCTCGTGCTTGAGGATCTGCCGCACCTGTTCGATGAAGGCGGGGGGCAGGCTGCCCCTGTGCACCACCAGCTTGCCCGGGGCAAGCCGGATCTCGAACAGGGGGCCGCGCCCCAGCTTCAGCAACCACCAGATGAGGGCCACCCCCACCAGCAAGGATATCCAGGCCATCGTCACTCTCCTTGGCGTCATGGGCTCCGTTGAGCATAACCCCGGCCCCGCCGCCGGACCTTGATCGAGGCCCGCTTTTCCCACCCGCCCCCTGCCCCGCGCACTGGAAAAAACCGCACTCGCACCGGACGGGCTTGTCCTCGGGGCGGGGGGAGTGGTATCTCTGGGGCCAGACTCACCATGAGGGAACCCAGTGTACCGACTCATCACAGTGGCCCAGCAGCGCCAGATGCCCTGGAAAAATGGCAAGGGCAGCACCGCCGAGATAGTGATTGCCCCGGCGGGCAGCACCCTGGCCAGGCTCGATTTCGACTATCGCCTGAGCTCGGCCCCCATCAAGGAGGCGGGCCCCTTCTCCCGCTTTCCCGGCTATGACCGCATCCTGCTACCCATCAGCGGCGCCGGTTTCGTGCTCAACGGCCACCCCTATGCCACCTTCGAGGCGGCCCATTTCAAGGGGGACGACGAGACCCACTGCGAACTGCTCAAGAGAGAGGTAACGGATCTTGGCCTCATCTATGACCCCGACAGGATCGGCGCCAACGTGCGGGTGCTGACCCTGCCCTTCTCCCTCTCCCTCACCCTGGTCCCGGCCCACACCTATCTCATCACCCTGCTGGAGGGAAGCCTGAGGGTGGCGCAGCATGAGCTTGCCCCGGGAGATACCCTGGTGGTCACGGCCGAGGAGGACATCCGATTCGAGTGCAGCAAGAAGGCCAGCATCGCCTTTTTTACCCTGCAACATCCCTGAAAACAGACATGAAAAAGCCGGGCAAGCCCGGCTTCTCTTGTCTTGAGCGGCGATATCAACCGACCTTGAAGCTGCCCTTCATCATGGCCCAGTGGCCGGGGAAGGAGCAGAAGAAGGTGAGATCCTTGCCCGCCAGCCCCTCGGTCGGGAAGCTGATGCTGGTGGTCTCGCCGCCGCCGATAAGCTTGGTGTGAGCCAGCACCCGGGCGTCATCCTTGGGCAGATAGTTGTTGTCCGGGCCCGCCCCCATGCCGGCGGTGGCCACGTCCTGGAAATCGGCCGTGCTGGTCAGCACCCAGTTGTGGCCCATGGCCGCGACCGGCAGCTTGCCGGTGTGGGTCAGGTTGAGGGTCACCTCCTTGCAGGTCGCGGGCACGCTCAGGGCCTTGGTGTCGAACTGCATGGCATCGTTCGCCTCGACCGTCAGGGTGCACTCATCGGCGAAGGCGGGGGCCGCCAGGGCGCTCAGAAACAACAGGGACATTACCTTTTTCATCATCCTCTCCTATGGGTTGCCAGGGTTGGCGACAGGATTGTCTGACCCGCGGTCGCGAGCCAGACAAAGGTGCTATTTGAATCGACCTTATTGTACTCATATGCCCTTGGTCAACCAGGGTTTACGGCCAAGCCTGCGGGCCAGATCACTCCCTTTCCGATGCCCGCCCCTCTGGGACCGCCCTGGCGCCCCCCTTTGTCAATTGCCTGATCCCGAACTTTGGTGGCACACTGGCGCATCGACGCCCCAAGACCCAGAGCCATGCCGACCCAGGATCCCGCCCTCCCCTCTGCCGCTGGCGATGCCACCCCCAAGCCTGCCCCCGTCAAGCCGCTGCGCCTGCTGCTGGTCGATGATCAGCGCGCCTTTCAGGTGATGATGAAGGCCATGCTGCAAAACATCGGCATCAACCGCATCAGCTTTGCCAGCAGTGCCGAGGAGGCCCGGCGCCGCTGCCAGAAGGAGAGTTTCGATGTCTATCTGTTCGATTACGACCTGGGCGGGGGGGAGAACGGCCGCCAGCTGCTGGAGAGCCTGAGGGACAAGGGACTGATCCCGCCCCTGAGCGTGGTGATCATGGTCAGCAGCGACAACTCCCGCGCCATGGTGTTGAGCGCCCTGGAAGTGGAACCGGACGAATACCTGATGAAGCCCTTCTCCCAGGAGCAGTTCAAGTTTCGCCTGCGCCGGGCCCTGGCTCGCCGCCGGGCCCTGGAGAGCGTGTTCCGGGCCCTGGCCGAGGACAAACCCGAGCAGCTGATCCACGCCTGCGCCGAGCGGGCCGACGCCATCCCGCGCTTTGCCAACTTCTGCCGCTGTCTGCAGGCCGACACCCAGCTCAAGCTGGGTCAGGCCAAGGAGGCCCGCAGCCTGATGCGCCAGCTGCTGGCGGGCCAGGAGAACGGCTGGGCCCGGCTCACCCTGGGCAAGGCGTGCCATACCCTGGGGCTGAACGAGGAGGCGGTGAGCCACCTGCAGGCGACCCTCAAGCACAATCCCCTGATGGTGGAGGCCCACCGCTGGCTGGCGGAAGCCCAGCTTGCCCTGGGGGAGGAGGAGACGGCCCAGCGCGAGCTCAAGCGGGCGGTGGAGATCTCCCCCCAGTCGGTGCTGCTGTCGCGCCGCCTGGCGGAGGTGTGCCTGCAGCGCCACGACTATGCCCAGGCCAGGGATGTGCTCCTCTCCCTCATCGAGCTGGCGCGCAACTCCATCCACCGCACCCCCCACTACCTGGGGGCCTACATCCAGTGCCTCACCCTCTACGCCCTCAACAGCAATGACGGTTATCACATCGCCAACCTGCAAAAACAGGTCAACTCGGCCCTGTCGCGCATTCGCGACTCCCTGATGGTGAGCGAGTTCAATTACCCCGTGTTCGAGCAGATTTGCCAGGCCAGGGTGCAGATCGCCCTGGGCCAGCTGCTCAAGGGCAAGAAGATGCTCTATCGCGCCAACCAGCAGTGGCTGGATCAACCGGCCAGCATGCCGAGTACCCTGCTCGGCGAGACGGTGCTGGCCCTCTATCAGCTCGGGGAGTTCGAGTATGCCGAGAGCCTGCAAGCGCACCTGACCGAGGATGGGGACAGGCTGCTCACCATCTGCATCCAGGCAACCCGCAACGACAAGACGGTGCAGGAGCGGCGCCAGCGCTATCAGCAGCTCAACGAACTCGGCATCAAGGCCTATCAGGGGGGTCAGCTCGAGCAGGCCCTCACCCACTTTCGCGAGGCCCTGCGCCGCGCCCCCGCCAACACGGGGGCGGCGCTCAACAAGATCCAGGTGCTGCTCAAGCTCATCGAGAAGCATCGCAAGAACCCGGACTTTCCGAGCGAATGCAAGGAGACCCTGGCCATACTGGAGGGGATCCCCCTCAATCCGGCCCAGCAGGAGCGCTTTCGCAAGCTGCGCCAGGAGTTCAGCCAGAGCCAATGAGCCCGCGGCTTGCATCGACCCGGGATTCCTTGTCCAATAGCCACCTATAAAAACGACATGAGCACATCGACATGAAGATCATCTCTTTCAATATCAACGGCCTGCGCGCCCGTCTTCATCAGTTGCAAGCCATCATCGACAAGCATCAGCCGGACGTGATCGGTCTGCAGGAGATCAAGGTTCACGACGAGGCCTTCCCGGTGGCGGACGTGGAGGCCATGGGCTATCACGTCGAGTTCCACGGCCAGAAGGGTCACTACGGGGTCGCCATCATGAGCAAGCAGGCACCCCTCGAGGTGCAAAAAGGCTTCCCCACGGATCCCGAGGATGCCCAGCGCCGCATGATCATGGCCAGCTTCCAGCGGGAAGATGGCTCCGTCATCAAGGTGATGAACGGCTACTTCCCCCAAGGGGAAAACCAGGATCACGAGACCAAGTTCCCGGCCAAGCAGAAGTTTTACGAGGACCTGCAGCACTACCTCGAGACCCACCACAGCCCGGACGACCAGATTGCGCTGATCGGGGATATGAACATCTCCCCCACGGATCTCGACATCGGCATCGGCGAGGCGAACCGCAAGCGCTGGCTGCGGGATGGCAAGTGCTCCTTCCTGCCCATCGAGCGCGAATGGATGGCCCGTCTGGAAGGGTTCGGCCTGACCGACACCTTCCGCGCCGCCAACCCCACCGAGTGCGAGCGTTTCTCCTGGTTCGACTACCGCTCCAGGGGCTTTGACGAGAACCGTGGCCTGCGCATCGACCTCATCATGGCCTCCGACGCCCTCAAGGACAAAGTGACCGAGACCGGCATCGACTACGAGCTGCGCGGCATCGAGAAACCCTCGGATCACGCCCCCATCTGGACCTGCTTCGCCTGATCGGCCCTCTCACCGCCATCCAGCCCCCGCCAACGCGGGGGCTTTTTTGTCTGCCCATCCGGCATTTCTCAATCCATATCAACTCTTTGGCAGACGGGTTTTGCCATACCTTGACCTTCACCTTTAGGTAAGGTTTACATTTCACCTATTCGTCGCAGGGAAACCGCCCATGTTGTCATCGAGATTGCCCACAGTGCTCATCGCCCGGCTGTTGCTGGCGCTGATGCTCGTCTGCAATCTCAGCCTCTGCCTCGGCTGGCTGGGCACCCATGCCATGGACTCCCCTCAGGCCGCGCACCACGACGCCGCCATGGATACCGGTGCCATGGAGGGGATCGCCTGCCACCCCCCCCTGGATGGGCAGGCGAGTGATGGGATGAGTCAGGAGTGCCAGATGCACGGCGGCCTCACCTCGCCCACCGGCGCAGGCCTGCCGCTGCTGGCCGCCCTGCTGACCCTGCTCGCCCTGCCCCTGTTGCTGCTCCCCCCCGGGGCCGCCAGCCAACGACTGGACAACTGGCTGCGGGATCCCTTCCTTCGCAGTCGCGGTACCCACCCTCCCTCCTGGCCACGCCGACACCTGATGCTGTCGGTGCTGCGTCACTAGAAAGCTCTTCTCTCCCGGCGGCGGCAAGCCTCGGCTTGCCCCTTGTCTGCCGCCTTGCCTGACCCTGCGCCTTGGCCAAACCGGCCCGCTCACAGGGAGCCGTGCGCACGCTGACCGTTCAGCCGCGCCCCGTTTGCCGCCAACCCCTTTGGTGATGCCTTATCACCCGCCCGGCGGCCTGCACAAGAGAAGAGATATGATGTCACTTGCCCCTATTCGCGGCCTTATCGCCGCCAAACGCCCTGCCCCTCTCCCGCTGAGTGGAGGTGTGCGATGAGCCGGACACTGCTGGTATCGGCCCTGCTGCTCGCCCTCGGCGCCGGTGGCGGCTACTGGGCCGCCAAACAGAGCACTGATGGCACCGCTGCCAAAGAGAAGACGCCCCTCTACTGGGTCAACCCCATGGATCCCCGCGACAGGCGCGACGGCCCGGCCAAGGACAACATGGGGATGGACTTTATCCCCGTCTATGAGGAGCAGAAAAACGGCTCGCCGGGTACCGTCACCATCAGCCCCGAGATCCAGCAGAACCTGGGGGTGCGGCTGGCCAAAGTCGAAAAGCTGCCCATCCACCAGCAGATCGAGACGGTGGGCTATGTCGGTTATGACGAGGACAGGCTCGAGGCCATCAACGCCCGCATGGCGGGCTGGATCCGCACCCTCGCCATCAAGAGCGAGGGGCAGAAGGTGGCCAAAGGTTCCCTGCTCTACGAGATCTACGCCCCGGATCTGGTCAACGCCCAGCACGAATACCTGCTCGCCCTCAACACAGCCAACCCGCTGCTGCTGCGCGCCGCCGAGGGCAAGCTGAAATCCCTGCAGGTACCGGCGGATCAGATTGCCGCCCTCAAGCGCAGCCGTCAGGTGCGTGAAACCATCAGCATTTACTCCCCGAGCAGCGGCTATGTCTCCGAGCTGAAAGTGCGCGAGGGCCAGTATGTGGAGCCCGCCGCCGCCCTGTTCAACATCGGCACCCTCAGGCAGGTGTGGGTCAGCGCCGAGGTGTTCGAGCGCCAGGCTGCCCAGCTGATGGTGGGGGATCCGGTCACCATGACCCTGGACTACGCCCCCGGCCGCAGTTGGCAGGGCAAGGTGGATTACCTCTATCCGACCCTGGATGCCACCACCCGCACCCTCAAGGTGCGGCTGCGCGTTGACAACCCGGATGAATTTTTGAAGCCCAATATGTTTGCCAAGGTGACCATTCGCACCGGCCAGGGGGAACCCCGGCTGGTGGTGCCGAGCGAGGCGGTGATCCGCACCGGCAGCCAGGACAGGCTGGTGCTGGCCCTGGGGGATGGCAACTTCAAGTCGGTCGCCGTCACCCTGGGCCCACAGTTTGGCGACAAGGTTGCCATCAGGGAGGGAGTCGAAGCGGGGGACAGCATAGTCAGCTCGGCCCAGTTCCTGCTCGACTCCGAATCGGCCATCGACTCGGACTTCCAGCGCATGACGGCGGTGCGTCCCGCCCAGGTGTGGACGCAAGGGACTGTGCAAAGCATGGATCTGGCCAGCCGCACCCTGATGGTGGCCCACCCGCCCATCCCCGAGTGGCAGTGGCCCGCCATGGAGATGGAGTTCATCGTGGCGGACGGGGTGGATATTTCCCGGCTCGCCCAAGGGCAAACCCTCCATCTGCAAGTAATGCAGGAGGGGGATGAGTACAGCATCACCAGCATCCATCAGGAGAAGACACCAGCAACCGACGGCGCCGCCAAGCCTGCAACGGGTGAGATGGACAAGATGGAAGGCATGGACCATAGCCAGCATGATATGGGGGCCAAGCCATGATCCCTTCCATCATTCGCTACATTGCCAACAAACAGACTCCGCTCTCTGCACCATATGAGAAAGGAGCCCAATCATGATCCCGTCGATCTCTTGCCGCTTTACTAGCAACCATGTCCTGCCGTTCACGCCACGCCAAGAGGGAGGAGCCAGATCATGATCCCTTCCATCATTCGCTGGTCAGTAGGCAACCGCTTTCTGGTGCTGCTGCTGACCCTCATGCTCACCACCTGGGGGCTCTGGTCGGTCAAACAGACCCCGGTGGATGCCCTGCCGGATCTCTCCGACGTGCAGGTGATCATCAAGACGGCCTATCCGGGGCAGGCGCCCCAGGTGGTGGAGGATCAGGTGACCTACCCGCTCACCACCGCCATGCTGGCGGTGCCGGGGGCGACCACGGTGCGCGGCTACTCCTTCTTCGGCGACTCCTTCGTCTATGTGCTGTTTGATGACAGTACGGATCTCTACTGGGCCCGCGCCCGGGTGCTGGAGTATTTGAGTCAGGTGGCCCCGAGTCTCCCCGCCTCCGCCCGCCCCCAGCTCGGCCCCGATGCCACCGGGGTGGGTTGGGTCTATCAATACGCCCTGGTGGACAGAACCGGCAAGCATGACTTGAGCGAGCTTACCTCCCTGCAGAACTGGTTCCTCAAGTACGAGCTGCAAACCGTCAATGGCGTCTCCGAAGTCGCCACCGTCGGCGGCATGGTGCGCCAGTATCAGGTGCGGGTCGACCCGGACAAGCTGCGCGCCTACGGCATCCCGCTCTCCCTTATCGAGACCGCCATCAAGCAGGGCAATCAGGAGACAGGCGCCTCCGTCATCGAGATGGCGGAAGCGGAGTATATGGTGCGCTCCAATGGCTATTTGAAGAGCGTCGACGACCTCAAGCAGATCCCCCTCGGCACCACGGTACGCGGCGCCCCCCTGCTGCTGGGTGACGTGGCGGATGTGGTCACAGGCCCCCAGATGCGGCGCGGCATCGCCGAGCTCAACGGCGAAGGGGAAGTGGTGGGCGGCATCATCGTCATGCGCTACGGCGAGAATGCCCAGCACACCATAGACGGGGTCAAGGCGCGGCTGGCCCAGCTCAAAAGCAGCCTGCCAGAGGGGGTGGAGGTGGTCACCGTGTACGATCGATCCGATCTTATCGCGCGCGCCATCGACAACCTCTCCGGCAAGCTGGTCGAAGAGTTCGCCGTGGTGGTGCTGGTCTGCCTCACCTTCCTGTTCCACCTGCGCTCGTCGCTGGTGGTGGTCATCACTCTGCCCATCGCCATCCTGACCGCCTTCATCGTCATGCACCTGCAGGGGATCAACGCCAACATCATGTCGCTCGGGGGCATCGCCATCGCCATCGGCGCCATGGTGGATGGCGCCATCGTGATGATAGAGAACGTCCACAAGCATATGGAGCGGGAGGCACTCACCGACAAGAACCGCTGGCGCATCATCACGGAGGCGAGCATCGAGGTGGGGCCCGCCATCTTCTTCTCCCTGCTCATCATCACCATCAGCTTCCTGCCGGTGTTTGCCCTGGAGGCGCAGGAGGGGCGGATGTTCCACCCGCTCGCCTACACCAAGACCTACGCCATGGCCGCCGCCGCGGCGCTCGCCATCACGCTGGTGCCGGTGATCATGGGCTACTTTATCCGTGGCAAGGTGCTGCCCGAGCAAGCCAACCCCCTCAACCGTGGCTTGAGCCAGGGCTATATCCCCCTGCTCAAGGCCGTGCTGGCGCGCCCGAAAACCACGCTGGCCATCGCCGCCGTGGTGACGGTGGTGGGCTTCTGGCCACTCCAGTATCTGGGTTCCGAGTTTATTCCGCCGCTGGACGAGGGGGACATCATGTATATGCCCACCACGGCGGCCAATATCTCGGTGGGCAAGGCGCGGGAGATTTTGCAGCAGACCGACAAGCTCATTCGCACCCTGCCCGAGGTGGCGAACGTGTTCGGCAAGGCGGGGCGCGCCGAGACCGCCACCGACCCCGCCGACCTGGTGATGATGGAGACCAGCATCCAGCTCAAGCCGCGCGATCAGTGGCGCCCCGGCATGACCCCGGAGAAGCTCAAAGAAGAGCTCGACTCCCTCATCCGTTTCCCCGGTCTCACCAATGCCTGGGTGCCTCCCATCAAGACCCGCATCGACATGCTGGCCACCGGCATCAAGACCCCGGTCGGCATCAAGATAGCCGGGCCGGATCTCAAGGTGATCCAGCAGCTCGGCCAACAGCTCGAACAGATCGTCGGCAAGGTGGAGGGCGCCTCATCGGTCTACGCCGAGCGAGTAGCGGGTGGCCGCTACGTCAAGGTAGATATCGACCGGCTCAAAGCGGCCCGTTACGGCCTCAACATCGCCGATGTGCAGGCGGTGCTCGCCACCGCAGTGGGCGGCATGGAGGTGGGCCAGACCATAGAGGGGCGCGAGCGCTATCCCATCAACCTGCGCTACCCCCAGAGCTATCGCGACTCGGTGGCCAGTCTGGAGCTGCTGCCGCTGGTGACTCCGAGTGGGGCGCGCATCGCCCTGGCGGACGTGGCCCGGGTCTACATCAGCGACGAGGCCCCCATGCTGCGCAGCGAGAACGCACGGCTCAACGGCTGGGTCTACGTCGACATTCGCGGCCGCGACATCGGCTCTTTCGTGGCAGAGGCCAAGGCCGAGGTAGGCAAACAGTTGGTGCTGCCGGCGGGCTACGCCCTCACCTGGTCGGGTCAGTTTGAGTACATGGAGCGGGCCAAGGCGCGCCTCGCCTACGTAGTGCCATTAACCGTCGCCATTATCGTGCTGCTGCTCTATCTGGCATTTCGCCGCTTCCAGGAGGTGCTGCTCATTCTCACCACTCTGCCGCTCGCGGTGGTAGGCGGGATCTGGACCCTCTGGTTGCTGGACTTCAACCTCTCGGTGGCGGTCGGGGTGGGCTTTATCGCCCTGGCGGGTGTGGCGGTGGAGACAGGCGTCTTGATGCTGGTCTACCTCAACCACGCTTGGGATGACCTCGTGGCCTGCGGCAAGCCGGACAAGGCGGGGCTGCACCAAGCAGTCATTCACGGCGCCGCCCTGCGCCTTCGCCCCAAGATGATGACGGTAGTGACCATCATAGCCGGCCTCTTGCCCATCATGTGGAGCCAGGGCACGGGTTCTGAAGTGATGCAGCGCATCGCCGCGCCGATGATCGGCGGCATGGTGAGCGCCCTGGTGCTGACCCTCTTGGTGCTGCCCGCCGCCTACTACCTGTGGCGCAGCCGAAGCCTTGGCAAACAAGCCGACCAACCAGCCTACTAACCCTTTTTGCAATCAACGAAGTGTTCAATCCATCACGAAGGAAAAGACCATGAACTACAAGACATTTGCAATGACCCTGCTGCTCGGCCTGGCCTCTCTCCAGGCCCGGGCCGAGATGACCATGAGCCACGAAGGGCACGATATGGCCCAGATGGAGGGAATGGATATGCAGGCGACGGGAGAGAACGCGATGACCAAGGGGATCATCAGCCGTATCGACGAGGCCAGCGGCAAGGTGGGGATCAAGCACGAGACCATCGCCAACCTCAAGATGCCCCCCATGACCATGGTGTTTGTGGCAGCCGATCCGGCGCAGCTCAAGGGGCTCAAGGTGGGGGATGCCATCCACTTCCATGCCGAAAGCCTGGGCGGCAAACTCACCCTGACCGCCATCCAGCGGCAATAAGCGGCACGGCAGGCAAAAAAACGGCGGGCTCATCCCGCCGTTGGTCTTTAGCGGGTTCGGGCCCCATGACGAACAACCCGATCAGCGCAGTGCCGCCTGCAACCAGCCAGAGAGTTCATCGAGCTCGGCGTGCCGGGCCGGGAAATCGCCCTTCAATTGCCCCAGCAAGGCTGCGATCGCCTCGGGTCGATAGGCAGAGCCCGCCAGCCGCTGGGCCAAGGCATCAAGCGGCGCCGGATCCAGGCTGTCGCTGAAGATCTGCGCCCGACCTATCACCCCCTTCTCCACATCGAAATGCAGCTCCACCCCGCCCCAGCCGAAGCGCTCGTCCAGCTGATGGCTGAACGCAGGCGCATGGCCAAAATTCCACTCCCAGCTGCGCTGGCGGGCGAAAGTCTCGGCAAAGCCGGGCAGGTCCGGCATCTGCTCGGGGGAGATATGCTCGGGCGCTGCTCGCTCACCGTAGTAGTGGAAGCAGGCCTCCATGAGGGCGTCATTCACCTGCTGATGATCTATCCCCGGCAGCAGCTCGCCAAGGTTCGCGACCCGGCTGCGCACCGAGCTGATCCCCTTGGCGGCCAGCTTCTTGGGGTCGGGATTGAGGTAGTGGGCGAGTCGACCGAGGTCTGCATCGAGCAGCAGGGTGCCGTGATGAAAACCGCGATCCTGGGTCTCCCGGTAGGCCGAGCCCGACACCTTGCGCTCCCCGTCCGGGGTGGCCACCAGCAGATCGTTGCGCCCGGAGGCAAAGGCGGTCACGCCGAGCCGCTTGAGCGCATCGAGCACGATGGCGGTGGAGACGCTCTTGTCATACCCGGGCTTGCCCGCCATGAAGGTGAAGCAGCTGTTGCCGAGATCGTGAAACACGGCCCCGCCCCCGCTGCTGCGCCGCGCCAGGGTCACCCCGTCCTCTTCCATGCGGCGGGTGTTGCACTCCTTCCACGGGTTCTGGGCCCGACCAATCACCACCGTATTGGCGTTGCGCCACAGAAACAGCACCCGCTGGTTCGGGTCCATCTGGCGGAAGATACACTCCTCCACCTCCAGGTTGAACAGGGGATCCTGGGAGTCGGAAACGAGCAGGTGAAGGGAAGGCATGGCGGTATCCTGTCAGTCAAACGAGGGGCCATGATAGCAGCATGGCGCCCTCGTCGCGTGCCTTAACGCCACCCATCAGGGTCGGGCGGGCAGCAGTCTATCCACCCCGAGCAAGCCGACGGCCATGGCCAGCACGAACAGGGCGATGAGGGGCTGACCCGTACCCAACAGGGCCAATCCGGGGCCGGGGCAGATGCCGAGCAGGCCCCAACCTACCCCGAACAGCGCGGCGCCGCCCACCAGACGCCGGTCGATACGGGGCGCGGGAGGCGCGGGCAGGGGATCACCACACAGACTCTGGCTGCGCGGCTTGATCAGGAGGGCATAACCGGGGGCGAACACCAGCAGGGCCCCCCCCATCACGAAGGCCAGGCTGGGATCCCAGTTCCCGGCCACATCGAGAAACCCCAGTACCCGGGCCGGATCCACCATGCCGGAGATCCCGAGGCCCACACCAAACAACAGGCCGGACAAGAGCGCGATAAAGAGTCCCATTCTGACGCCTCCTCAGAGCAGATGCAGGGTGACGAACACGGTGAGCACACCGGTCGTCATGAAGACAAGGGTGGCGACCAGGGAGCGCAGTGACAGCCGCCCCATGCCGCAGATGCCATGGCCACTGGTGCAGCCATTGCCAAGGCGGGTGCCTATCCCCACCAGCAGACCGGCCAGCAGCACTGTGGGCCATCCCGGCAAGGCGGCGAAGTCAGGCAGGCGAGCGAGCCCCAGGGCGAAGGCCATGGGACCGCCGAACATCAGTCCCAGCAGAAACAACCAGCGCCAGCCCTGCCGACTCTGCAGGGCGGTGGCGAAGATGCCGCTTATCCCGGCGATTCGCCCCGTGAACAGCATCAACAGCAGGGCCGACAGACCGATCAACATGCCTCCCCCCAGGGAGAACCACCAGTGGCTTTCTATCATGGCAACACCTCATCATGGACGCGAGCACGAAGCGGATCCCGCTTCCCTCTGACCGCACTGTGGCGCAGGAGTGCATCGCATGTTAATTAGCAATCACTTATATAGAGCCCTATTCTAGGGCGCCACATTAAATTAGCAATATCTAATTTTACTCGGTTAACCCGTCTGACGACGCGGCCAGGGAGTGCAGGAGAGAGGCATGATGAGACCGCCAGGGGGCGCTAACGGCGACTGCGCCAGCGCACCCTGGGGGCAATCACCTGGGCGGTCTGGGCAGGGGGATTACCCGCGATCAGCTGCTGCATCAGCTCGAAGGCGGCCCGGGCCAGGGCCGGGCAATCCTGGGCCACGGAATCGATGCGCATGGGGATGCAGTCGAGCAGATCGTGATCGTCGAAGGTACACAGCCGCATGCCCGTCTCCATCAGCCCCGCCTCGTTGAGGTAGCGCAGCACCCCTTCGAGCAGGGTGAAGGAGGCGGTGAACAGCCCCTTCGGCGGCGCCCCGAGCTCCGCCACCAGCTCGGCCATCAACTGATAGCCGGAGCTCGGCTGGTAATCGCGGTGACGTACCTGGCCGTCCGGCGCCTCCAGCCCGGCTCTGTGCAGCCCCAGCTCGTAACCCGCCAACCGGTGGCGGCTGGGGGAGAGATCCAGCAGGCCGCCGAAGTAGTAGATCTCCTCGCCACACTCGCGGGCCATGTCCTGCACCAGCTCGGCGGTGGCCTTGCAGGCGTCCGAGATCACCATGGGCAGGCGCGACTCGCCGATGTGGCGGTCGAGCTGCACCACCGGCAGACGGTCGTGGATGCGGGCATAGATGTCGTCGCTGTGGCCGCTGGAGGCGACGATGAGGCCATCCACCTGACGGCTGATGAGGTTGTCCACCACCCGCTGCTCCAGGGTGGGGTCATCCTCGGAGCAGGCGATGAGCAGCTGGATCCCCGCCTCTCGACAGCGGGCCTCCAGGGCACGGGCGATGCTGGCGAAGCCGAAGTTGGTGAGGTCGGGGATCACCAGCCCCCAGGTGTAGCTGCGCACCTCCCGCAGGGAGCGGGCATGGATGCTGGGCTGATAGTGGCACTCGTCCGCCACCGCCTGGATCCGCTTGCGGGTATCATCGGCGATGCGGTATTCCGCACTCTTGCCGTTGAGCACCAGGCTGGCGGTGGCCTTGGAGACCCCCGCGAGCGTGGCTATCTGGGCAATCGTGATCCGTTTCTTCTTCTCCACCTGACCTCCCGGCACACTGAGACCGGGCTATTGTACTAGGCAGGTCGCCAGCGGCCAGTGATCGAGGCAAATTTTGCTGCCATCACCACCACAACGCGTGGAAAGTACTGGGTTTTTGCCGGGGAAGTAGCGGGTCGACAGGCTCTGGCGCCCGCCATCGACGAAGCACTCCAGGCTGGAGCGGTCACACAAGATGGTGATCTTGCCCCCAAGCCAGGGGGAGCTTCGCTCTTCCCACTCCCCGCTCTGCCAGTTCTGGCGACGCAGGACAAGACGCCCCGGCTGCCAGCACAGCTCGACCACGGCGCCAAACCCGAGGCTCCCCTCCCCGCACAGATCCAAGTCGAGCCAGGCCGAGTCGATGGCCATCCCCGCAAACTCGCTGGGCGTCCCCTCGAAGCGGGTCTGCTCCCCTTTCAAGGCGCCAATCTCCGCCACCGGCCGCTGACAGAGCCAGTCGTCCTGCCAGAACAGCTCCCGCGGGCAGCTCATCTGGTGCAGCCAGCCGTGCTCGAGAGTCGGCTGGCTCATCTCGTTCTCCTCCGGCAAGCCCAGCCAGCCGAACAGCAGGCGTCGACCCTGGCTGTCCTGGGTGGTTTGGGGGGCGTAAAACTCGAACCCCCTGTCCAGCTCGTGGAAGGCCCCGTGCTCGAACTTTGCTCCGTCGAAACTGCCCGCCAGCCAGCCGCACTGATAGAGATTGCGATAATCCTCTCCCTGGGATGCGATGCCCTGGGGGCAGCTGATCAGCACATGACGATCCCCTAGGGGGAAGAGGTCCGGGCACTCCCACATATAGCCAAACTCACCCAGCCCCCCGCGCCCACTGCCGGCGATGGGGCCCACCAGCGTCCAGGCATCCAGGGTGTCGCCGCGATAGAGCAGCACTTCACCCTTGTCATCCTGGGTGCGCGCTCCCAGCACCATGAGCCAGTGCCGACCGTCGTGCCACACCTTGGGGTCGCGCACATGGCCGCTGTAGCCTTCAGGCAAGTTCAGCACGGGGCCCAGCTTGGCAAAACCGCCCTCATCGTCGGCGCGGGCCAGACACTGGTAGGCGGTGCGGCCGCCGTCCGGGTATTTGACGTTGCCGGTATAGATGAGGGTCAGGCGCCCCTGCTCGTCGCTCACCGCCGAGCCCGAATAGCAGCCGTGGCTCTCATAGTCCTCGGTGGGCAGGAGCGCCACCGGCTCGTGCCGCCAGTGCAGCAGATCGGTGGAGGTGACGTGGCCCCAGCCCTTGTTGCGGTGCTCGCAGCCGAGCGGGTTCCACTGGTAGAAGAGGTGGTAGCGCCCGTCGTGCTCGATGAAGCCGTTGGGATCGTTGAGCAGCCCCACCGGGGCTGCCAGGTGCCAGCGGGGCCGATGGGGATCGGCCGCCGCCTTGAGCTGTCCGGCCAGCAGCGACCGGACAACCTGGTTGAGGAGATAAGCGTCCTTCATCACTCCACCTTGTACTTCAGCAGGTAGGAGGCGGCGAAGGCGGCGCCAAAGGCGATCACCAGACCGATGACGTAGTGAATGAGGCTCAGCGGCTGGACGATGGCCATGCCCGGGATGCCGGTCAGGCCTACCGCCGTCATGCCGACCTTGGCCGCCACCACGTAGGCGCCGCCGCAGGCACCGCCGAACAGACCGGCCAGGAAGGGTTTGATGTAGCGCAGGTTGACCCCGAAGATGGCGGCCTCGGTGATGCCGAGCAGGCAGGACATGGCCGCCGGCACGGTGATCGCCTTGATCTTCACATCCCGGGTCTTGAAGTAGACAGCCAGGCAAGCCCCCCCCTGGGCCACGTTGGCCATGGCCCAGATGGGCAGCAGGAAGTTGACGCCTATGGCCGGGTTGGTGAGCAGCCCCGCCTCTATGGCGTGGAAGCTGTGATGGATGCCGGTGATGACGATGAGCGAATAGGTGCCGCCGAACACCAGACCCGCCAGCCAGCCCGCCTGCTCATAGAGGGCGCTCAGGCCAAAGGAGATGCCATCCCCCAGTACGCGCCCGGCAGGGCCGATGAAGAGCAGCGCCACGAAACCGGTGATGATGACGGTGAGAAACGGGGTGAGGATCAGATCCAGGGCATCCGGGATGCGCCTTCTCAGCTGCTTCTCCAGGTGGGACATGAACCAGACCGCCAAGAGCACCGGGAAGACGGTGCCCTGATAGCCGATCATCGCCACGTCCAGCCCGAAGAAGTCCATGGTCTTGAAGCCACCCGCCACGCCCCAGGCGTTGGTCAGGGCCGGATGGGTCAGAATGCCGCCCAGCGTCGCCCCCAGATAGGGGTTGCCGCCAAATTCCCGCGCCGCCGTAAAGCCGATGAGGATGGGCAGTATGATGAAGGCCGCCGAGCTGAACATGTCGAGCATCACAAAGAGCGCGCTGTCGGCGTTGACCCAGCCGTAGGTGCGCACCATGCCGAGCAGCCCCATCAGCAGGCCGGACGCGACGATGGCCGGAATGATGGGCACGAAGATGTTGGAGAGGGTCCGCGCCAGACGCTGGGCCACATTGAGCTTGGCCGTCGCCATGTCGGTCAGTTCTGCCTTGCTGGCGGTGCCGGTCCCGGTCAGGGTGACAAACTCGGCATAGACCTTGTTGACCAGACCGGTGCCGAAAATGACCTGAATTTGACCGGCGTTGCTGAAGCACCCCTTGACTCCGTCCAGCTTGTCGATGGCGGCCTTGTTCACCTTGCTGTCGTCCGCCAGCACCAGCCGCAGCCGGGTGGCGCAGTGGGCGGCGCTGACGATGTTCTCACTGCCCCCGAGCAGGGGCACCAGATCCTTGGCTATCGCACTGATATTCATATTCTTCCTCTTATGGCCCACCACGCTGGCGGGCCCTTGTCACATGAGAGTAGGGTCTGTCGATGTGAGCGGCTAGCCGCGGATCAACAGCCGCTTGCGCCCGATCGCAAAAAGGCATCCAGTTCGGTGCGGGTCGGCAACGCCGTCATGGCACCCTTGGCGGTGGTGGCGAGCGCCCCGCAGCCGTGAGCCTGAGCCAGGATGGCGGGCAGCTCGGCGAGACTCGGTAGCGACGAGCGCCCGGCCAGCGCCGCCAGCAGCCCGGCGACGAAGGCATCCCCCGCCCCCGTGGTGTCGAGCGGGGTCACTTTGGGCCCCACCCACTCCAGCCGCTCACCGCCGAGGCGGGCCACCACACCGGCCGCCCCTCGGGTCACCAGCACCAGTGCCGGCCCCGCTATAGTGGCGAGCCCCGCCGCCAGATCCTCCTCGCCGCTCAGCAGTTGCAGCTCCTCCACCGAGAGCTTGACCACGTCCGCGAGGGCCATGGCCTCGCGCACCACTGGCAGCATCTCGGCCGGGTTGCCCCACACCTCGGGCCTCAGGTTGGGGTCGAAGCAGACCCGTCCCCCGACCGCCCGTATGGTCGCCATGGCCTGCAGGCAACTGGCGCGCACCGGCTCGTTGGCGAGCGCGATGGAGCAGGTCAGCAGCCACTGACCGGCCTGGAAGACCGGCAGATCGGCGGGGCTCAGGAACTGATCGGCACTGGGGCGCACCATGAAGGTGAAGCTGCGCTCCCCTGCTTCATCGAGCTCCACCAGCACTGTGCTGGTGCGATGGGCCGGATCCAGAGTCAGGTGGCGAATGTCGACGCCCTCCGCCGCCAGGGTGTCGGCCATGAAGCGGCCGAAGGGATCGCCGCCGACCCGGCCAATAAAGGCCGACTCGCCGCCGAGGCGGGCAACGCCGACCGCCACGTTGGCCGGCGCGCCGCCCGGACACTTGAGGTAGTGCGCCTCCCCTTCCGGGATCAAGTCCACCACCGCATCCCCCATTACCCACACACGATTCGTCACCTTGCTACTCCACTGCTGCACAGGATTTGCCAGAGCCGGGCCCCGACCTCTTGGTCGACATTATCTGCTAAACCGATTTAGCTAACCAACAGATCCCGGCACCGGCTGCCATTTTTGTGATCGGGATAACGAACTAGAACCAGGTTTCCATCTGAATGCCGAAGTTCCACTCGCCACCGGCGGTGAAGTCGCTCTGGCCCATGGCATCTGTGCTGGCGTAATTGTCGAGCTCGGAGGACCAGTCCATCCAGGTGGCGAGCACCCGAAGCTCTGGCCGCTCGAAGAAGCCGACGGTCTGGGCCTTGAAGGTAGGCGCGAAGGTGAGCTTGGCAAAATCGCCGCTCACCGCCTGGCGACCCTTGTAGCCCTTGGGATCCAAGTCCATGTATTGCCAGGTGGCCTCGTAGACCAACTCGACATTCTGGCTCAGCACCTGGGCGACCCGGGTGTTGAGGGTCAGCCACTGGTACTCGTCCCCCTTCACGTAGCGATCCTGGCTCTGCTCGGCCAGCAGGGCCGGGGCGACACGCCAGCGGGGAGTGATATCCGTGGCACCAAACACGGCAACCCGCACCGCGTCGGCGTCCGGCAGCAGCTCGCTGTCGGAACCCAAGCCCTTGAGCTCGGCCCCCAGGCCATGACCATAGAGCACGGCCGCCTTGGAGAAGCCGGGATTGATGCCAAAGAAGCTGTCGGCATGGTAGGCCAGCAGGGTGTGGGCCCCCTTGTCCGCCGCCTCGCTACCCGCGCCGTCGTCGTTGATGCGCGCCTCGTTGTCCTTGGCCGAGAGGCCATTGACCATCCACTGCCAGTTGCCGAAGCGGTTGTTCATGGTGAGGATGTAGCTCTCTATGTCGGACAGATCACTCGCGCTGATGTCGCCGTAATCGCGGCCATAGAGGGAGAAGTTCGCCTTCCAGCCGTCGGCCAGCTGCACGTCGTAGACGCCGCCGCCGGTACCGGCCAGGAAGACCACGTCCGAGTCGAGCCAGTGGATGTCGAAGTTGTCCCGATCGAAGCGCTTGCCCGCCCAGAGCACAGAGTGCTGGAAGGGGCCGCTGAAGCTCGCCAGGTCGCCGATCTCGGCAAACACCTGACGGGTGTTGAGGCTCGAATCGCTGGCGGTCCAGTCGTTGCTGGTCTCCACTCCGTCCGCCAGCATCAGCTTGTAGCGGGCCCAGCTGCCGTCCTCAAAGGTCTGGGTCTTGAGCAGATTCGCTTCCATGTAGGTGTCGTCTTCGTTGCCAAGGCGACCCACGGCGCCGCCCACGGATCCGGCCGGGGTGATGTAGGGGCCGCCACGGCCGCCATTGCCGTTGCCGTTGACCAGGAGCCCGGAGCGGGCATAACCGTGAAACTCGAAGCCCTGGGCACCGGCGGTCTGCTTGTCCACCTTCTCGCTGCGGGTGTTGGCGACTTGGGCCTCCTCACTGGCCGCACTCGCCTTTATCTCGGCCTGACTGGCACGGCTCTCCGCAGCCTCGGCTCTCGCTTCGGCCGCCTGCACCCGCGCCTCCAGCGCCGCCAGCCTGGCTTCGATACCGCCCTCGGCCGCCCACAGCGGGCTGCTCATTCCCAATCCCAGTGCCACCGCCAGCGCCAACTTGCTCTTGAACATGGTCATCTTCCTCATCTCTGGTCCCTGCCCTGCCGGGCTCTGTTGTTATCGCGAAGAGAGCATAGCTAAACCGCTTTAGCTTATTCAATATGACGGCTAAACCGTTTCAGCCAGTCTGTGAGCGAGGTAGCATTTGCACGGGAAGAGTTGGTGGAAGTTGTGAGGCGGATCCCTCATCGGGATCCACTCAATAGGGCGAGCTCGGGCCGAACGACAGGCAAAAAAAGAGCCGGCACTCAGGCCGGCTCTTTTATCTGGGTCGCAAAAATCAGCTGGTCAGATCGTCGAAGAAGCGTTTCACCCCTTCGAAGAAGCCTTCCGATTTCGGCTTGTGGGTCTTGGCGGCGGCGCCGCTGAAGGACTCGTCCAGCTGGCGCAGCAGCTCCTTCTGGGACTCGGTCAGCTTGACCGGGGTCTCGACCACCACCTTGCACATCAGATCCCCCACCTGGCCGGAGCGCACGGACTTGACGCCCTTGCCCCGCATGCGGAACATCTTGCCGGTCTGGGTCTCGGATGTGACCTTGAGCTTGACCCGGCCATCCAGGGTCGGCACTTCAATTTCGCCGCCCAAGGCGGCTGCGGTGAAGCTGATGGGCACCTCGCAGTAGAGGTTGTTGCCATCACGCACGAAGATCTCGTGCTCCTTGACGTGCACCTGCACATACAGATCGCCAGCCGGTGCGCCGGCTTCCCCCGCTTCCCCTTCGCCGGAGAGACGGATGCGATCCCCGGTGTCGACACCGGCCGGGATCTTGACCGACAGTGTCTTGGTCTTCTGGTAGCGACCCTCGCCATGGCACTTGCGGCACGGATCCTTGATGATCTTGCCGCGACCGTGACAGTGGGGGCACGCCTGCTGCACCGCGAAGAAGCCCTGACGCATCTGCACCTGACCGGCACCATGGCAGGTCGGGCAGGTCTGGGCACTGCTGCCGGTGTGGGCACCGGAGCCGTTGCATACCTCGCAGTGGACCAGGGTCGGCACCTTGATCTCCTTGGAGACCCCGCGCACCGCCTCTTCCAGGGTCAGCTCCATGGTGTAGCGCAGGTCGGAGCCCCGGGCCGGGCCGCGACGACCGCCGCCACGGCTGCCACCGAAGATGTCGCCAAACACGTCACCGAAGATGTCACCGAAGTCGGCGCCACCGCCGAAGCCGCCGTGACCGCCGCCCTGGCTCTGATCCACCCCGGCATGGCCGTACTGGTCGTAGCGGGCGCGCAGGTTCTCGTCGGTCAGGACCTCGTAAGCTTCCTTGACCTCTTTGAACTTCTCTTCGGAGGCGGCATCACCCTGGTTGCGATCCGGGTGATACTTCATCGCCAGACGCTTGTACGCCTTCTTGATCTCGCGCTCGTCGGCACCCTTGGCCACCCCGAGCACTTCATAGAAATCGCGCTTCGACATACTTATCCTATTGCGTTGTCAGCAGTTATGCAGACGGGCGTTGGTTGCCCAACGCCCGTGAATTCATTGACGAATCTGCTCACACTCTTACTACGAAGCCGTGATCAAGGCTCATGTGCAGCTCGCTTGTTTGTAACCAAGAGTGCTCATGTATTTACATACACTCCGGTTCCTGCGCTGCTCTTTACCTTGCTGACGGCCTCTCGCGACAGACCGTAAACAGATTCTGAGCCAATGGGCGAAGCGAACCTCGCCCATCCGGGTCGGGCTTATTTCTTGTCGTCTTTCACTTCTTCGAACTCGGCGTCGACCACGTCGTCGTCCGCCTTGGCAGAAGAGGAGGACTGACCGGCCTCGGCACCGGCGCCTTGCGCCTGAGCCTGCTGCTGGGCAATTTCCATCAGCTTCTGGGAGGCTTCCATCAGCGCCTGTTGCTTGGCTTCGATGGCGGCCTTGTCGTCGCCCTTGATGGCGGCTTCCAGCTCGGACAGAGCAGTCTCGATCTTGGTCTTGTCGTCGCTTGGCAGGGCGTCACCGGCTTCGGTCACCTGCTTGCGCACCGAGTGGACCAGACCGTCGGCCTGGTTGCGGGCATGCACCAGCTCTTCGAACTTCTTGTCCTCGGCCGCGTTGGCTTCGGCTTCGCGTACCATGCGTTCGATCTCCTCATCAGACAGACCGGAAGAGGCCTGGATGGTGATCTTCTGCTCCTTGTTGGTCTCCTTGTCTTTGGCGGAGACGTGCAGGATGCCGTTGGCGTCGATGTCGAAGGTCACTTCGATCTGCGGCAGGCCGCGCGGTGCCGGACGGATGCCTTCCAGGTTGAACTGGCCCAGGGACTTGTTGTCGCTGGCGCGCTTGCGCTCACCCTGCAGCACGTGAATGGTCACGGCAGACTGGTTGTCTTCGGCGGTGGAGAACACCTGGGACTTCTTGGTCGGGATGGTGGTGTTCTTCTCGATGAGCGCAGTCATCACGCTGCCCATGGTCTCGATCCCCAAGGAGAGCGGGGTGACGTCCAGCAGCAGTACGTCGGTCTTGTCACCGGACAGTACGGCGCCCTGGATGGCGGCGCCCATGGCCACGGCTTCGTCCGGGTTGACGTCTTTGCGCGGCTCTTTGCCAAAGAACTCGGCAACTGTCTTCTGAACCAGCGGCATACGGGTCTGACCACCCACCAGGATGACGTCGTCGATCTCGCCAACCGCCAGACCGGAGTCTTTCAGGGCGACACGAACCGGCTCCAGGGAGTCTTTCACCATGTCTTCCACCAGGGATTCCAGCTTGGCGCGGGTCACCTTGATGTTCATGTGCTTGGGACCGGTGGCATCTGCGGTGATGTACGGCAGGTTGACGTCGGTCTGCTGGGCGGAAGAGAGCTCAATCTTGGCCTTCTCGGCGGCATCTTTCAGACGCTGCAGCGCCAGCTGGTCGTTGCGCAGATCGATGCCCTGCTCGCGCTTGAACTCGTCTACCAGGTAGTTGATGACGCGGTTGTCGAAGTCTTCACCACCCAGGTGGGTGTTGCCGTTGGTGGCCAGCACTTCGAAGGTGGTTTCCCCTTCCACTTCATCGATCTCGATGATGGAGATGTCGAAGGTACCGCCACCCAGGTCATAGACGGCAACCTTGCGCTCGCCCTTGACCTTGTTGACGCCGTAGGCAAACGCAGCCGCGGTCGGCTCGTTGATGATGCGCTTGACGTCCAGACCGGCGATGCGACCGGCATCCTTGGTAGCCTGACGCTGGGCGTCGTTGAAGTAGGCCGGCACTGTGATGACCGCTTCGGTCACCGGCTCGCCCAGGTAATCCTCGGCGGTCTTCTTCATTTTCTTCAGCACTTCGGCAGAGATCTGCGGCGGAGCCATCTTCTTGCCTTTGACTTCTACCCAGGCGTCGCCGTTGTCGGCCTTGGCGATGGCGTACGGCATGATCTTCAGGTCACGCTGCACCTCTTCATCTTCGAAGCGGCGGCCGATCAGACGCTTGATGGCGAACAGGGTGTTCTTCGGGTTGGTGATGGCCTGACGCTTGGCAGGCTGACCAACCAGGATCTCGCCATCATCGGCATAGGCAATGATGGACGGAGTAGTACGGTCGCCCTCTGCGTTCTCGATCACGCGAGCAGTGTCGCCATCCAGAATGGCGACGCAGGAGTTGGTAGTACCCAGGTCAATACCGATGATTTTACCCATTTGACGAATCTCCAAATACTTAGATTAAACAGGCGAATCGCTCGCCTTAATGCGTTAACGGCTAGGTGGGGGCTTCGCGAGTCGCTTTCAAGCTCCCGACAGTAAATTTTTACTGCCACCGTGCCTTGTCACCTATATGGGGCCGGGCCCGATGGCTTCAAGGGCACCATACAAAAAACGCGGGATTTTGTTGCATGCCAGCCCGAAAAAGCGCCACGGCGGCCAACAAAAAGCCCGCCGAGCGGCGGGCTCAGCACAGTGACGGGGCTCAGGCCGGGGCCTTGGAGACCATCACCATGGCCGGACGGATCACCCGACCGTTGAGCTCGTAGCCTTTCTGCATCACGGCGATGACGGTGTTCGGGGCCACATCGGCGCTCGGCACCATGCTCATGGCCTGATGGGCGTTGGGGTCGAACGGCTGGTTCTGGGGATCCAGCGCCACCAGGCCAAACTTGGCGACACCGCTCTGCATGGATTTGAGGGTCAGCTCGACCCCTTCGATCATGGGCTTGAGGGCCTCGCTCTCCTTGTCAGCCAGTTCGATGGCGCGCTCCAGGTTGTCCAGCACCGGCAGCAGTTCGGCGGCGAACTTCTCCAGGGCGAACTTGTGGGCCTTCTCCACGTCCTGAGCGGCGCGGCGACGCAGGTTTTCCATCTCGGCGACGGCACGCACGGCACGCTCGCGCTCTTCCTGGGACGCCAGCAGGGCGGCTTCCAGCTGCGCCTCCAGCTCGGCGATACGCACCTGCTCGGCTGTCACTTCACTGTCTACATCGGTCGGCTCGACTGGCTGGACTTCCACTTGCTCCATCGCTTCAACCTTTTGCTCTTCGTGGTTCATGACATCTCCAATGTTCAGGGTTGCTTGTGAGGGGTGGCTGAGATACGGGTAGAGGATGACGCCTCAGCAGCCCCTGTGTTGGCGCTATTATGGGGACGCAGCCCCGGCTTTCAAGGGGAAAAGCCCATGTCGTGGGCAATGGATCCCGCCAACCGGCCATTTTGCCGCGCTTCAGAGCCGATTGCGCCAACTGCCATGGAGACAGACAAATCCCCGGCAAAGCGCGGTATACTCCCCCCAATACTCACCCAGACCCGATAAGCCATGGATTCTCCGTTCAAAACCGTCGCCCTGATTGGCAAACCCCATCACGAAGGGGCCAACCAGACTCTGACCGGCTTGCACCACTACCTGACCACCCGGGGCTTCCGGGTGCTGGTGGAGAGCCGGGTCGCCCACACCCTCGGCATCCTGGATGAAAACGTGATGGATCTGGTGCAGCTCGGCGAGCAGGCGGACTTGGCCATCGTCGTCGGCGGGGACGGCAACATGCTGGGGGCGGCCCGGGTGCTGTCACGATTCGATGTGGCGGTGATCGGGGTGAACCGGGGCAACCTCGGTTTTCTCACCGATCTCTCGCCCCAGGATTACCTGGTGCCCCTGGAGCAGGTGCTCTCCGGCCACTTCAAGAGCGAACACAGATTCTTGCTGGAGGCGGCCGTCTATCGCCACGGCGAGCGCAAGGCGAGCAACCTGGCGGTGAACGAGGCGGTGCTGCACCCGGGCAAGATAGCCCACATGATCGAGTTCGAGGTCTATATCGATGGCAGCTTCATGTACAGCCAGCGCGCGGACGGCATCATAGTGGCCACCCCCACCGGATCCACCGCCTACTCCCTGTCGGCGGGGGGCGCCATCCTCACCCCCAAGCTCAACGCCATCACGCTGGTGCCCATGTTCCCCCACACCCTGAGCAGCCGTCCCATCGTGCTGGATGCGGACAGCGAGGTGCGGCTGCTGGTCTCCCCCGACAACCAGGACGACGCCATGCAGGTGAGCTGCGACGGTCAGGTGACCCTGGCGGTACACCCGGGGGACGAGATCCTCATCAAGAAGAGCCAGCACAAGCTGCACCTGGTGCATCCGCTGGATTACAGCTACTTCCACGTGCTGCGCAACAAGCTCGGCTGGGGCAGCAAGCTGTTCTAGCCTTGGCCCCCAGGCGGGCCACGCTTCAGCCGCAGCGGCTCGGGGTCGGCCTGGAAATGGACGCCATTTCGCCCCGTCGCCTTCACCCGGTACATGGCCTCGTCGGCCCGGGCCAGCAACTGCGCCAGCCCGGGTTCACCCCGGGCGCAGATCCCCCCCACGCTGACCGTCACCCCCTCGCACGGCGGGCAGGCGCCCTGGCGGGAGCCCGTCTCTATCTGGCGGCGGATCCGATCACAGATGGAGTGCGCCATCTGGCTGCTCACTCCTTCCATGATGATGGCGAACTCCTCGCCGCCGATGCGCCCCACCAGATCGTCCTTGCGCACCTCGGCCACCAGCACCCTGGCCACATAGCGGATCACCTCGTCACCGCAGCCATGACCATAGCTGTCATTGACCCGCTTGAAGTGATCGATGTCGAGCACCACCACGCAGCGCATCTGCCCCGGCGCCCCCCGCTCCCCCAGCCTGAACAGGCCGCGCCGGTTGAGCACCCCGGTGAGGGGATCCCGCTCCGAGAGGGCCAGCAGCGCCTGCTCCGTCTCCACATAGGCCACCAGGGGCAGCAGCAATACCGAGCCTATGGTCAGCACCATGTGCATGAAGAAGATGCCGTCCAGCAGCCAATGCCCCTCCCCCGTCTCTCCCCCCTGCGTCTGGGCCAGCAGCAATACCCCCTGGCTCAGCAGGATCGCGAAATGAAGCAGGTAGATGACAGAAACCGTGTAGAGCACCCGCTTCTGATGCTGGCTGAGGGAGAAGATCAGACAGGCGCACCACAGATAGACAACAGACTCCATCAGCGCCAACACCAGCCGCACGTCGGCCAGGCTAGACAGTCCCAGATAGGCAAGCAGCAGCAGGGCAACCCCTGTCCACAGGGCTCGGGGGCGCCAGGACAGACCATAGAGGGCATAAAAACCGGCCAGCAACAGCAATATGCTCATGAGGGAGGCAAGACCCCCGACCCGCAAGCCCAGGGCCGGGTGACCGGCCAATACCCCCAGACTGAGCAGCAAGATGGAGAGGGAGAAGAGAAAGGCCGACAGGGACCAGAGCAGGAAATTGCGCCGACCGGGCTTGAGGGAGTGGATGAATAGCATGAGCAGCGCCGACATCAGATTGATTGCCAGGGAGATCAACAGCAGGGTCGGGGTGTGGATCATCTTGACGCATCCTTGGTGAAGGCGGGAGGGCCTGCCCCGGCTCATCCTGAGCCATACCTGTCTCGAGTGTGTCTCAGCCATCCCGACTCCACAAGGCCCCTCCTCGACAAGCCCCGCAGGAGGCGAGCGATCCCGAGCCTGGCCCCTTCCTTCGCGACCCCCATCCAGGTTCACCGCCCCCCATCTGGAAAAAATCCCGCCACGCACACTTTACTGTATATAAGACCAGTATATACTGGATGCATACACAGTAATGTTGACCCATACAGGATGAGACCATGCTGACCCAGCTGACCGTCAACAACTTCGCCATCGTCAAGTTTCTCGAGCTCGATCTGCAACCGGGCATGACCTGCATCACGGGGGAGACGGGGGCGGGCAAGTCCATCGCCATCGACGCCCTGGGGCTGTGCCTCGGCGAGCGGGCCGAGGCCGCCATGGTGCGCCCCGGCAGCGACAAGACGGAGGTGAGCGCGCGCTTCCTGCTCGACGGCAACCCCCTGGCCCGCGCCTGGCTTGCCGGCAATGAGCTAGAGAGCGAAGGAGAGTGCATAGTGCGGCGCGTGGTCTCGGCGGAAGGGCGATCCCGCAGCTATGTCAACGGCGTCCCCGTCCCCCTGACCCAGTTGCGCAGCCTGGGGCAGCTGCTGGTCAACGTCCACGGCCAGCACGCCCACCAGCTGTTGCTCAAGCCCGACTACCAGCTCGCCCTGCTCGACGGTTATGCCGGCCATCATCTGTTGCTGGCGGACGTGCGCCAGCACTATCAGCAGTGGCGCCAGCTGCAAAACGAGCTCAATCGCCTCAAGGCCGAGCAGCAACAGCGGGAGGCCCGCCGCCAGCTCATCGAATATCAGGTGCAGGAGCTTGACGAGTTTGCGCTGCAACCCGGGGAATTCGAGGCCATCGAAGAGGAGCATCAGCGCCTGGCCAACGGCACCGAACTGATGCAGGAGTGCGGCTTCTGCCTCGACCTGCTCCATGACAACGAAGAGACCACCATCGCCGGCCTGCTCCAGGTGGCGGTGGACAGGGCGGAGGGGCTGGTCGCCATGGATGCCCGCCTCGCCCCCGTGCTGGAGATGCTGAACGAATCCCTGATAGGGGTGCAGGAGAGCCACAGCGAGCTGCGCAGCTACCTGGATCGGCTGGAGCTGGATCCCGAGCGTTTCAACGAGCTGGAAGCCCGGCTCTCCCGCGCCATCAATCTGGCCCGCAAGCACCATGTCAAACCCGCCGAACTGGCCCAGTTTCACCAGGATCTGGCCAGCGATCTCGCCCGTCTCCACTCCGATGAGGAGCGCCTCGAGGGGATGGAGAGCGAGCTGGCCGAGGCCCGCACCGCCTTCCTCCAGGCCGCCGAGGCCCTGAGCCAGAGCCGGCAACGCTACGGCGCCGAACTGGCCACCCAGGTCACCGCCAGCATGCAGGAACTCTCCATGGCCGATGGCCGCTTCGCCATCGAGATCAAGCCGGATGCCAGTGCCAGCCTCTCCCCCCTCGGCATCGATCGGGTGGAGTTCATGGTCACCACCAACCCGGGCCAGCCCATGCAGCCGCTGGGCAAGGTCGCCTCCGGCGGCGAGCTGTCTCGCATCAGTCTGGCCATCGTCGTGATCAGCGCCCGCAAGGTCGCTACCCCCACCCTGATCTTCGACGAGGTGGACGTGGGGATCAGCGGCCCCACCGCCGCCGTGGTGGGCCGCCTGCTGCGCCAGCTCGGCGAATCGACCCAGGTGATGGTGGTCACCCACCTGCCCCAGGTTGCGGGCAATGGCCACCAGCACCTGGTGGTGAGCAAGCACACCGATGGCAAGACAACAGAGACCCGCATGAGCGCACTTGACGACAGGGCCCGTCTCAACGAACTCGCTCGCTTGCTCGGCGGTGATCAGATAACCGACAACACCCTGGCCAACGCCCGTGAGCTGCTGCAGGCCTGATCCAGGCCCAGAGGCTGGCGGTGAAACAAGCGGCCACTGTGCTGAACGGCGCCCAGGCGGGAGCCGCAATAGAGACAAGCCGCCACTGTGCAGACCAGCCCCCATACGCCGCCGCAACCGGGTGTGAAGCAAATAGTCGGATAAGCCGCCCTAGCCGACGGGATGACAAACCCGGCCCATGGCGGCCAATGCTTATGCGATGCCGCAACCGGACACGGAGCCAGGCAGCAGGCAGACAAAAGTGCCCCCGCCCCACCCCCTGTTGTTCCCATTCGATATGTCCTCGACTCCGCGCCGATCCATGTCCTCTGGCCCCCTTGCCACCCCCCCCAATCCTTGGCGCCTTGCATCCCTCAGGCCCCTTGTCACCCGTCCCCGTGACCCCACCCCTTGGCTCCTTGCATCTCTCTGTCCCCCTTGTCACCCGTCCCCGTGACCCCAGCCCTTGGCTCCTTGCATCTCTCAGGCCCCCTTGCCATCCATCCCCGTGACCCCAACCCTTGGCGCCTTGCATCCCTCAGGCCCCATGTTCCCGGCCCCGGCTCTTTGCAATAATGAGTCCCCATCGTTTGCCTCGGCTGTTATGCTGATGCCCCTGCGTCCCGTGCCCAGCCCATCTCATCCGGAGGCCCTCATGATCCACGTATTCGGTCATCGCAACCCAGACAGCGACAGCATCTGCTGCGCCCTGGTGCTGGCGGACTGGCTCAATAGCCAGGGCCGTCCCGCCACCCCCTGGCGCCTGGGGGAGCTGCGCACCGAGACCCGCTTCATTCTCGCCAGTGCCGGCGTGGCGCCCCCCGATCTGCTGGCGCGGGAGGTCAGCGGGCTGGATGTCTGGCTGGTGGATTTCAGCGAGCTCGAGCAGGGGCCCGAGGGGCTGGCCAGGGCCAACGTCATCGGCCTGGTGGATCACCACAGGCTGGGTTCCCTGCGCACCGAGGCGCCGCTCGATGCCTGGATCCGCGCGGTGGGCAGCTCGGCCACCATAGTGCTGGATCTCATCGGCGAGCCGACCCGCTCCCAGGCCCGCCTGCTGCTCGGCGCCATCCTGAGCGATACCCTCTGCCTGCGCTCCCCCACCACCACGGCCCAGGACGAGGCCGCCTGCCAGCGGCTCGCCCCCCTGGCCGGGCTCGACCTGGCCGAGTTTGGCCAGCAGTTGTTGGCGGCCAAGACGGATCTCGGTGGACTGGACGCCGTCCAGCTGCTGCGCCAGGACGAGAAGGGCTACCAGCTGGCGGGGCGCAACCTGGTGATGAGCCAGATTGAGGTGGCCAGCCTGGGGCAGATAACGCCCCTGCTGGCGGCCCTCGAGGCCGAGATGGCGCGGCGGGTTCGGGAGGAGAACCTGGATGCCTATGTGCTGATGGTGACGGACCTTGGCGCGAGGGAGAGCCGGATCTCGGCCTGCTGCCACCCGGATCGCCCGGATCCCCGCCTGCCGTGCCAGCCCGTGACCCTGGCCGGCGTGGTGAGTCGCAAGAAGCAGGGTCTGCCCTGGCTCGGCGCCCAGCTGACCAGGGAGTGACCCGGACGCCCCGGCCGAAGCGCCGCGAACGGGCCGGGGCGACAAACGTTGTTACACCTTGGCGGCTGTCTTTTGGCCGCCTTTTACTGCAGGATATTTCCTTTTGTCTCTTCCTCTTGTGTGGATGTCAGCGAAATCATGAAGATGCCCCTTACTCCCAGGCTGCGCTGGCTGCTCGCCGCCCTGCTGCTGGCCCTGACTGTCTGGCTGCTCTGGCCGGCCAAGGCCCCCTCCCCCCAGCTCAGCGCCCCCGTGACCCGCGAGGACATCGAGGATGCGGTGCTCGCCAGCGGCGTTCTGGAGGCGGTGGAACAGGTCGATGTGGGCGCCCAGGTCTCGGGCCAGGTGACCCGCCTGCTGGTGGAAAATGGCCAACGGGTCAAACAGGGAGAGCTGCTGGCCGAGATAGATCCCCTCATCGCCCAGAACGACCTCAAGACGGCCCAGGCCGAACTCGCCAGCAGCCAGGCCCAGCTCAAGATCAAGCTGGCCCAGCTCAAGCAGTTCGAACTCGCCTGGCGCCGCCAGCAGCAGATGTTCGGCCAGCAGGCGAGCTCGAGAGCCGATCTGGAGAGCGCCGAGGCCCAGCTCGCGGTGACCCGGGCCGAGGTGCAAAATGCCCAGGCCAACATCGACAGCGCCACCATCAAGGTCGAGCGTGCCCGCACCCAGCTCGGCTACACCAAGATCCTGGCCCCCATGGATGGCACCGTCATCGCCATCGTCACCCGTCAGGGTCAGACCCTGGCCGCCACCCAGACGGTACCCACCCTGCTCAAGCTCGCGAACCTGGACACCATGACGGTCAAGGCCCAGATCTCCGAGGCCGATGTCAGCAAGGTCCATGCCGGCATGCCGGTCTATTTCACCCTGATAGGGGATCCCGACACCCGCTACCAGGCCAGGCTGCGCACCGTGGAGCTGGCCCCCACCAACATCAACGATCAGACCACCAGCACCAGCGGCACCAATGTTGCCGTCTACTACTATGCCCTGTTTGACGTGGCCAACCCCGACCATGCCCTGCGGGTCGCCATGACCACTCAGGTCACCATAGTGCGCGACCGGCGCCAGGGGGTCCTCACCATCCCCAGAACCGCCCTCGGCAAACGGCTGGGGCCGGGGGAATACCAGGTGCAACGGCTCACTGGCGACGCCCCCCAGACCCTCACCATCAAGACCGGGCTCCAGGACGAGATCAAGGTCGAGGTGCTGGCCGGGCTCGAGGAGGGTGACCGGGTGGTGATAGGCCAAGCCCCGGCGGCCAATGGCGCCCCCGATGAGACTGACGAGGACGAGCTGTCATGAACCAGGCTTCCATCGACGCCCCCCTCATCGCGCTCGAGGGGGTCAGCCGCCGCTACCTGAGCGGGGAGCAGGAGGTGACTGTGCTGCACCCCCTGAGCCTCACCATCCAGGCCGGGGAGATGGTGGCCATCGTCGGCGCTTCGGGCTCGGGCAAGTCCACCCTGATGAACCTGCTGGGCTGCCTGGACAGGCCGAGCGAGGGTCACTACCGCTTTCGCGGCCAGGAGACGGCAAGCCTGGACGCCCTGGCCCTGGCCAGGCTGCGCTGCCACCACTTCGGCTTCATCTTCCAGCGCTATCACCTGCTGCCGCACCTGGATGCCGCCGCCAACGTGGAGATCCCCGCCGTCTATGCCGGCATGGCCAAGGCGGATCGCCATGCCCGCTCCCGGGCCCTGCTCACCCGGCTGGGCCTGAGTGATCGCAGCCACCACACCCCGGGTCAGCTCTCCGGCGGCCAGCAGCAGAGGGTCAGCATCGCCCGGGCCCTGGCCAATGGCGGCGAGGTGATCCTGGCCGACGAGCCGACCGGTGCCCTCGACAGCCAGAGCGGCAAGGAGGTGATGGCCATCTTGAAGGAGCTCCATGGCCTGGGCCACACCATCATACTGGTGACCCACGACATGGCGGTGGCGGACCATGCCGATCGCATCATCACCCTCAAGGATGGCCGGGTGCAGAGCGACAGCGGCAGCCCCGCCTCCCTGCCTCCGCCACCGACCCCTGCCGCCATCCCCAAGGGCAGCCAGGGGCTGGATCGTTACCGCGAGGCCGCGCGCATGGCGCTGCACGCCATGCTGGCCCATCGCATGCGCACCTTCCTCACCATGCTCGGCATCATCATCGGCATCGCCGCCGTGGTGAGCGTGGTGGCGCTGGGCCAGGGGGCCCGCGCCAAGGTGATAGGCCAGATCAATGCCATGGGGACCAACACCATCGACATCTTCCCCGGCAAGGGCTGGGGCGACGAGAAGGCCGCCAGCATCCGCACCCTGAACGAGGGGGATCTGCGCGCCCTCCAGGGCCAGCCCTATCTGGAGGGGGCCAGTCCCCAGCTCTCCACCTCGGCGCAGCTGCGCTATCGCAACCAGACCAAGAGCGGCACTGTGAACGGGGTGAGCAGCGACTTCTTCCGGGTCAAGGGGATGACCCTGGTCGGCGGTCGCCTGTTCAGCGAGCGGGACAGCCTGGATCGGGCCTCCCTGGCCGTGGTCGATGCCGACAGCATCAAGGGGCTGCTCGGCGACGAGGATCCCATCGGCAAGGTGCTGCTCATCGGCACCCTGCCGGTGCGGATCATCGGCCTCATCAAGGAGGAGACCGGCTTTCGCCAGCCGAGCCAGTCGGTGAGCGTCTGGCTGCCCTACCGCGCCGTGATGAGCCGCCTCATCTCCCAGAACCACTTCAACCAGATCACCCTGAGGGTGCGCGATGGCGTCCAGCCGGCCCTGGCGGAGCGAGAGGTCATCGCCCTGCTGCGCCAGCGCCACGGCGGCAAGGATTTCTTCACCTTCAGCAGCGACAAGATATTGCAGTCGGTGGAGAAGACCACCGCCACCCTGACCCTGCTGGTCTCCGCCATCGCGGTCATCTCCCTCATCGTCGGCGGCGTCGGGGTCATGAACATCATGCTGGTCTCTGTGGTGGAGCGCACCCGGGAGATTGGGATCCGCATCGCGGTCGGCGCCCGCCAGTCCGACATCTTGCAGCAGTTTCTGATTGAAGCCGTGATGGTCAGCCTGCTGGGGGGCGTGCTCGGGGTCGGGCTCGCCCTCCTCATCGGCCTGCTGTTCTCCTCCCTGGTCGATGCGATGCAGATGCAGTTCTCCCTCTTCTCCATCCTGATGGCGTTTGCCTGTTCCACCCTGATCGGCATCCTGTTTGGTTACCTGCCCGCCCGCAACGCCGCCCGCCTCGACCCCGTGGTCGCCCTGGCCAGGGAGTGATGATGAGATCCGCAATGGTGAACATGAAAAGACTCAGATTACCCTGGTTCGGCCTCGCCTTGCTCCTCGGGGCCTGCGCCCAGCCAAGCCCCTATCACAGGGGGGATTACGCCCTGCCCGCCCAGTGGCAACAGCAAGATGCCCTGGCCGCGGCCCCGTCGTCCGGCCCCTGGTGGCGAGGCTTTCACGACCCGGCCCTCGACGCCCTGGTCGAGGCGGTGCTCGCCGCCAACACGGATCTCCACGTGGCGGGACTCAGGCTCAAGGGAGCCCGTCTCGCCACCGATCAGGCCGACACCAACCTGACCCCAGGGGTCAATGCCAGCCTGGATGCCAACGGCAACAAGAACCTCAAGAGCGGCGTCAGCAGCCACAGCATGGGCCCCACCCTGACCGTCAGCTATGAGCTGGACTTGTGGGGCAAGCTGGCGGCGGTGCGGGATCAGGCAAGCTGGGAGGCAGCCGCCAGCGCCGAGGATCTCGCCGCCACCCGCCAGAGCCTGATCCGCCAGGCCCTGCAGCAATACTGGCAACTCGGCTATCTCAATAGCGCCATCACCCTGGGGGAGCGCCAGCTCGCCAACCTCAACCAGATCCTGCGCCTGACCCAGGTGCGCCATGAGGCGGGCGCCGTGCCGCGCCTGGATCTCGTGCAGGCCAGCGCACAGCTCGCCGGCAAGCAGGCGGCCCAGGCCAGCCTGCGAAGCCAGAGGGTCGCGGCGGGCAATGCCCTGCTGCAGCTGCTCGGTCGCAACCGCGGACCCGTGCCGTTCGAACCAAAGGGGCTGCCCCTGACCCCGATCCCGGCCATCGCCGTCGGCATCCCGGCCGACCTGCTGGCCCGGCGCCCGGACCTGAAGGCCGCCGAGCTGCGCCTGCGCAAGACCCTCGCCAGGGGGGATGAGGTGCGCACCAGCTTCTACCCGGCCCTGACCCTGACCGGCAGCGCCAGCACCGCCTCGGACAGGCTGGCCCAGGTGCTGGAAAATCCGGTGGGCAGCCTGGGCGCCGCCCTCACGCTCCCCTTCCTCGAGTACAACAACAACCGGATCGCCGTTGCCAGCAGCGAGAACGACTACCAGATAGCCCAGGCCGAGTTTCGCCAGCGGCTGTTCGATGCCCTGTTCGAGGTGGAGAACGCCCTGGCCGCCCGCCGCTATGGTGAGGCCCAGCTCACCAGCCTCGCCCTGCAGCAAGGCTATGCCATCGAGGCGGATCGCCTGGCCCGGGTGCGCTACGAGGCGGGCAACAGCCCGGTACAGGAGTGGCTGGACGAGCAGAACCGCCGCTGGGATGCCGAGCTGGCCCTGCTCGCCCAGCAGCAGAGCCAGCTCAACACCATGGCGAGCCTCTATCTGGCCCTGGGGGGGCGCGATGACCCGGCAGGGGAGGCGCCCTCATCTCCTGAGCCCGCCAGCCGCCCCTAGGGCCAAGGTGGGAGCCCCGTCGATGGCATCCTCCCGTCTATGCCACATGCCGCACTGCCTATGCCCAGGCAGGGCGATGACTCACCGAGCGTGCCCATGCTCGCCCTGCAGACGGAAGACGTCGATCACGGCCCGCAGCGCCGCAGGCAACTGCCTGTGGCCGGGATAGTAGAGAAAGAAACCGGGGTAGCTGATCGACCAGTCGGCCAGGACCCGGATCAATCTGCCCGTGGCAACCAGCTCATCATGCTCGGGGCTTTGCGCCGTGTAGACTAACCCTATGCCGTCCAGTGCGATGCGGGTCATCATGCCGATGCTGTCGACCGTCAGAGGGCCGCTTACCGGCACCGCCAGGCGTCTGCCCTCTTTCTCGAACTCCCAGCGATATAGGGATCCCCCGCTGATCTCCCGAAGACCGATGCAGTCATGGTGTTGCAAGTCGGCAGGGGTCTGAGGGATGGCGCGCTGCTCGAAGTACGCCGGGGAACCGTACACAGCGACATGGAAATCCGCGGTCAGACGCACCGCGCTCATATCCTGCTGGATGTCGTCCCGGATCCGCACGCCCGCGTCGAAGCCTTCCCCGACGATATCCACGAAGCCATCATGGGTGGTCAGCTCCAGCCGGACATCCGGGTACCGACCAAAAAATGCCGGCAGCTGCGGCAGGAATACCAGGTCGGCGGCGATCCTGGGCATGTTGATCCGTACCCTCCCCCGCGGACTCTCCCTGAACGCATTCACGCTCTCGACGGCATTGGCAATGGTGTTGAACGCCGGGGCTATCTCCGCCAGCAGGGCCAGACCCGCCTGGGTCGGTGACACTGTGCGCGTGGTGCGGTTCAGCAGTCTCACGCCGAGCCGCTCCTCCAGCGCCCGCAAGGCGTGGCTGAGTGTGGATGCCGTGAGATTCAAGCGGGCAGCCGCCTTGCGAAAACTCTTCTCCTCTGCGACGGCCACAAATGCCGTCAGTTCGCCAAACTCACTCGTGCGCATGCCACCCCCTATTGATGAATATAAGCCAGCAAATCATGGGATATAACCCAGCTTATTCACAGCAATAAATCGACTTATAGTCTGGCCTCGGTTCAACATGCTCATTTGACGAGGTACAAACATGTCTCAATCATTACGTCTGCAAGGTCGCGTCGCGCTGGTCACGGGTGGGGGGAGCGGCATTGGTCGGGCGGCGGCGCTGGCGTTTGCCCGGGACGGCGCCAGCGTGGTGGTCGCCGGACGACGAGAGTCCGCGCTGCTGGACACGGTTCGTCTGATCCGCGAACAGGGGGGCGAGGCGCTTGCGGTGCCCACGGACGTCTCGAACGGCGATCAGGTACAGGCATTGATAGCCACGACACTGGCCCAGTTTGGGCGGCTGGATGCGGCCTTCAACAATGCGGGGGTGGAAGGGTTTGCCCCCATCAGCGAGATGAGCGAGGCAGAATTTGACCGCGTGATCGCCATCAACCTGAAGGGTGTCTGGCTGTCGGTGAAACATGAGTTGGCGGCAATGAGCGCCGGCCACGGTGGCGCGATCGTCAATACCTCCTCCTGGCTGACTCGCGGCGCGAGTGTGGGCTCGGCGGCGTATTCCGCCAGCAAGGGCGGGCTGGATGCCATGATCCGCGCCCTTGCGCTGGAGGCTGGCCCGCACAACATCCGCATCAATAACGTCAATCCCGGCATCATTGACACCCCGATGGCGCAACGAATGGGCGCCAATGAGGAGACCCTCAAACCCTTCGTGCACCTGACACCGGCAGGGCGCATCGGGAAAGCGGACGAGGTGGGCGACGTGGTCGCCTGGTTGTGCAGCGACGAAGCCCGGTTTGTCACAGGGCAGAGCCTGCTGGTCGACGGTGGCTTCACCATCGCCGGGTTGCGTTAATGGGCGGCGCGACTGCCCAGAGATAGCGCATCAGTCTGCATGGGTCCCAGCCCAGGCCCCATCGGCCTGGGCTCGGGACTCATTACCTTGGCGAAGACGTGGCGTGCTCAGACCCTGATCCGACGGGTGACCGCCACCGGCTATGCCCGGGTGTCGATCAGATGTTGCGCTATCCTGGCATCGGGCATCATCTGCAACAGCCCCTCCACCAGATCATTCGCCGCCGCCTGCAAGGCCTCAAGGGGCATGGGCGGCAGGCTCTCCAGGATGAACCACATCTGCTGCGCCGTTGCATCGAGGCGCGTCCTCACCCCCTGACGCCAGTTCCAGCGGCGGCAGGTCACCCCCTGCTCATCGCGCCAGATGACCTCCCCCGGCGCGGGGGATTCCTGGATGATGATGCCCTCCTTGACCGTATCGAACCGCTCACTGCCATCGGCGATGGTCAGGTGCGGCATCCCCACATAGGCGCCATAGTTTTCCCCACCGATCGGCACCCCATACATCAGGCTGGTGGCGTTATAGAGATCCACGACCGGGTCTATGGTCGGCAGGCTGCCGCCACGTTGGACGCGCTGGTAGAGCGCCTGCGCTGAGTTGGGGGTGCGCTGCGCCTTGGCACCAAAGCGCCGAAACACCTCAGCCCAGGCCGTGAAGTGCGTCTCCCCCCACTCGGGGCGACTGGCGAGGAGAGACTCGCAGGCCCGGGCTAGCCGCGCCCTGGCCACGTCGGGATGAAGGAGCGGGCCCGCCGCCACCGTGATGCTGATGGCACGAAAGCCTGGGGCTATCTCGGCGATCCTCGGGTCAATACGCGGTAAAACGGGGGACATACGCTCTCCTGTGATGGGGTTGGGTTGCTCGGACTATCCCCCTCAACCAACCGTCGCGGGGAAGCTGGCACCGGATCCCCCGCCATCGCGGCCTGAGCGGCCGGTCGGGGCACCTGGGTTCAGGGCGGTGATTTCCCATGGTAATCAGTAATATGGCGAGGCTGGGACAGTGCCGGTGTGCTCGCATTCTTGTCCGGCAAGCGCATTAGCTCAAATGATTAAAGTAGATATGCCATTAATTTTACTAAAGCCCACCCCGTTCCCAAGGCGCAGACCAGCTGACCGCAGACAACCCCACCAGCCGGTTTGGCGCCCGAGTCAGCCGAGCCGGTGCATCGATGTCCTGGTATGAGCCCTGCGGGATAGAGATGAAAAAAATCCGGAACCCATGCGGTGTTCCGGACTCTCCAGCCCTGTACTGGGCGCTTAACGGATCGGTTGTGTGGGTGACCCCGCCTTGCCTATCTGGCTGCCTGGCACCACCAGCGCCCAAACAGGCGATCCACCTGTGGGGTCAACCAGGCCAGTACCCGCTCGCAGAGCGGTGTGAGTAGCAACCAGGGCAGCATGATGAGGCTGATGGAGAGCGACCCCATGTAGATATCGGTGAACCAGTGCGCCCCCACCATGATGCGCGGCAGGGTAAACAGCACGACCATGGCGCAGGCAGCCCACCCCATCCAGCGTGGTGCGAAGCGCAACATAAAGGTGGCGAAGATCATCAGCATCAGGCCATGATCGCCAGGAAAGCTGTCACTAGAAGCGTCCTTGGTCGGAAAATCGATCAGGGTGGTCAGACGCAGCGCCCCCGGCATGCTCAGGGTCGGACTCGGACGCTCGAGCGGGATGAGGTGGCCAATGCGATTGAGCAGCAGGGCCGTCACCACCATCAGCAGACCCATGGCCACCCAGCGGGCGCGCCCCTGGCCGTCACTGCGCAGAAACAGCGTCAGCAACATCCCCACCATGCAGGAGAGGGAAACCAGATCAAACAGACGGTGGTTGGTGATGGCCATGAACAGCCGCCACGGGCCAGGCTCGGCGAGCAGGACGTTGAAGCCCCGGAAGATCCCCATGTCCCAACGCGCCCAGAGGCCGTGTCCAGGGAGCAGCCACCAACTCAATGCGACCAGGGCGCCCAACAGCGGGGCCACATACAGTCCAGCCTGTCTGTTCATGCTCGATTCTTCTCTCATCTGGGTACGAAGGGGGCAAATGTTAGTGCGCGCCCCTGGAAAAACAACCCACCAACTGTTTCCAGATGTTACACGCTGCCTTGGCGCGGGCGCCCTTTTCGAGCTAGTATGCCCCGCCCTCTTCTGACATGGATCCCGTCATGCGCAGCTATCTGAGAATGGTGCTGTTCGCCCTCGGCCTGCTGGCCGGCGTACAGCTGCCCGGCCTGCTCGAACTCTATTTCCAGCGGATCGATGCCCGCCTGCAGCAGGCCGAGCTCAGCCTCTCTCCCTTCCAGGCCAACGCCGAGCGTCACTTCGCCGGCGATCTCGGTGCCCTGCTCCACCATTATCAGGAGAGCCAGGACCCTGTGGTGCGCGACGACGCCGGCAGCATTCGCCAGCTGATCGAACAGCGGCGCATGCTCAGGCAGGAGCAGGCCCTGGCCGCCGCCCCCTGGTATCGCCAGACGCTGCACCTGCTCGGCGGAGCCAGCCGAGAACTGGTCAGTGACACCCTGGCCCACTACGGCTATGTGGTTCCCCTCAAGCAGGAGGCCATCGTCTGCGGTCTGCTGGGCGGCGTGCTCGGCGCCCTGCTCGGGGATCTGTTCTGGGCCTTGCTGGCCTGGCCATTTCGACCGGCGCCGCGCCGGCGTGGGGAACTGCGCTGACGCCATGGCACCGCCCGGTCCCAGGGCATCCCTGCAGATGCCGTTCAACGCATGTCGCCGGATCCCATGCCAGCCAGCGTCACATAGCATGGCGCGCAAATAAAAAGCCCGACCTAATCAATAGGTCGGGCTTGGTATGTGGCGGAGAGACAGGGATTCGAACCCTGGGTGGCATTGCTGCCACAATTGATTTCGAGTCAATCCCGTTCGGCCACTCCGGCATCTCTCCGTGGCGGCTATTCTGACTCACTCCCGGCGCGAAGATCAATCTCAATCTCTTTGAAGATCAACCAACTGGATAGAAATGCGCCGCCTGGGGCAACGCCCTGGGCCGCGCCCTCCTCCCCACCAGGGGAGAGGCTTGACCTGACTGGCTCCCACCTTGCCCCGGCAGGGACGCCGCCCTCCCCGGTTCGACTGCCGGGCTGGCTTTCACGGCCCGATTGGTTGACAATTTCGCCCTCATTTTCCCCTCCCAGAGGGACCCATTTCGACGACTTGGACTCATGATGCTCAACTTGCGTATTCTGCTGCCGCTCCTGACCGCCTGCTGGGCAGGCTCTGCCCTCGCCACCCGTTACCCCCTGCCCGAGGCCAACAGCCGCCTCATCGGCGCCCCCGAAGACTACATAGTGCAACAGGGGGATCACCTGGAATTGATCGGGGCGCACACCCAGACAGGCTTCCTCGCTCTGCTGGAGGCCAATCCCGGGGTCGATCCCTATCTGCCCAAGCCGGGCACCCGGCTGACCCTGCCGACCCAGATGCTGCTGCCGGACGTGCCGCGGGAGGGGATCGTCATCAACCTGCCGGAGCTGCGGCTCTATTACTTCCCCAAGGGCAAGGCGGAGGTGGTGGTGCTGCCCATCGGCATAGGTGACATCGGCCGCGAAACCCCCGAGATGACCACCACCGTCATCGCCAAGAACCCGAACCCCACCTGGACCCCAGGCCCCATGGTGCGCAAGTCCTGGCTGGAGCAAAAGGGCATAGACCTGCCCGCCGTGGTGCCCCCGGGCCCGGACAACCCCCTTGGCAAGTTCGCCATGCGTCTGGGCTATGGCAACAAGGACTACCTCATCCACGGCACCAACAAGGAGTTCGGCGTGGGGCTGAGGGTCAGTGCCGGCTGCATCCGGCTGCGCCCCGATGACATCGAGTCCCTGTTTGCCATGGTGCCGGTCGGCACTCAGGTTCGCGTCATCAACCAGCCGGTCAAGAGTGCCATCGAGCCCGACGGCAGCCGCTGGCTGGAGGTGCACTCCCCCCTGTCTCGCACCGAGCAAGAGCTGGAGCAAGGCGCCCCCCTTGTGCTGAGCCCGGCGGTCAAGGGCTTTATCGACGCCCCCGAGGTGGATGCGGGTCAGGCCAGCCTGGCGCTGGAGCGCAAGAGCGGCATGCCGCTGCTGGTGGGTGGCTGAGCCTGGCCATGATGCACTCCCTGATCCGGCTGCGGCCCCTGCTTCTCCTCTGCCTCCTGCTGGGGGCCGGCCCGCTCGCTGCCGCCGACATCCTCTGGATGCACAACGGCGATCGCCTGAGCGGCAAGGTCGAGGAGATGACCGACAAGATGGTGCGCATCAAGCTGCCCTATGGCCAGCCCCTCACCATAGCGCGCAGCGCCATCATGCGCTGGCGGCTCGACAAGCCCTACCAGCCCAGGCCCACCGCCAAGGGAGGGATCGACTTCAATCCCCTCGGGAATGCCGAGCGCGTCTGGCACATGGCGGGCAACGGTGACGTCAACATCAAGCTCAAGAGCAACACCAGCAGAAGCAACGACGTCAACCTCAAGGGGAACCTGGAGGTCGCCAACATGGATTGGCGTTACACCCTGGAGGGGGAGTACAACTACGAGACCAAGGATGGCAAGACGGACAACCACGACTACCAGCTCAAGCCCATCGTCGATATTTTCTTCGATCAGAGCTGGTTCTGGCGCAGCTCGCTGGATTACGAGTATGACCTGGTCGACACCAACTACCTCTCCCTCGACCTGGGTACCGGGCCGGGCTACCGCTTCTGGAACGACAAGAAGCGCCGCCTCGAACTCATCGCCCTTGGCGGGGTGCGCCACGCCTATTGGAACGATGACAACGACGCCATCATGGAACTGTTTGGCAAGCTGCATGCCTCCTACCCCTTCGCCAACCTCGGCTGGGACTATCGCCAGCCCATCTGGCACGAGCGCATCGAGCTGTTTAGCAAGGGGACCTATCTCAAGTACCTGGATCAGGACACGCCGCTGTTTACCCTCAACCAGAGCATCAACGGCAGCATAGGCATGCGCTACTACTTCAATGACAACGTGCGCCTCTCCTGGTCCAGCGAGCTCGACTGGGACGACGCCTGGTTCAATGGCCCGCAAGGGCGCGTCACGGTCGATGACAAGGAGTGGCGCCAGTACATCAGCCTGGGGGCCAGCTTCTAGGAAGGCGGCCCCTCGCTCGGGGCCAGCCATCAACCATCCACAAGCAGGCCAGCGGCTAGGGAGACGGTCCCATCCGGGGCCATCCATCAGCCATCAACAAGCAGGCCCGAGGCTAGGGACACAGCCCCTCATCCGGGGGCCAGTCATCAGCAAGGGGGCCAAGGCCCCCATGGTCGATGCGGCGCGCGGCCCCAGACGTTGTGCTCAGCCGCCCTTGACGCACTTCTGGATAAAGCTGCTTTTAGCCGCCCCCGCCAGCTGCTTGGCGCTGGCCGCCTGCTCGCACTGGCTCGCCTTGGCAGAGCCCCCCGCCGTCCCATCCTTCACGCATTTTTGGACAAAGCTGTTTTTGGCCGCTCCCGCCAGCTTCTTGGCGGCGGCCGCCTGCTCGCACTGACTCGCCTTGCCAGTGCCCCCCGCCACCCCATCCTTCACGCATTTTTGGATAAAGCTGGTTTTGGCCGCTCCCGCCAGCTTCTTGGCGCTGGCAGCCTGCTCGCACTGGCTCGCCTTGGCGGTGCCACCCGCCGCCCCATCCTTCACGCATTTTTGGACAAAGCTGCTCCTGGCCGCTCCCGCCAGCTTCTTGTCGGCCGCCTGGGCCTCGCACTGCTGTTGCGCCGTCATGGTGGCGCCGTGGGCCATGCCCACCCCCATCAAACAGACGCTCATCAGGATGACAATACGCTTCATATGACAACTCCCTACCCTTGGTTCCATTGTTGTTTTTCCGCATAGATCGGGCCAAACGAGGCACCCTCGCTACCTGCCCTACTATAGTCGTCCCGCCCCGTGACGAAATTTTGGATACGAAATGTGGGACACCCACCTTTTTAAGCAAGCCATCACCCGGCAGCTGGCTGTGAACAACCTGGTGGGGTGACCCAGGCGTCGGAGTGCCTCATCCATGAACTGGGTTCCATGCCGTATGTATCACCGGGGAATATTCCGAAGGGGTGGCGGAGCAGCAGGCGGGGCAATTTGTGCTGCCGGCACGCAGGGAGCGAGGTGACCCCCGCGGCGTGAGACCAAGGCCACAGCAGCACGGTGTGAAACAATCCAATAAAAACAATGCCAGTCCGCCTTGACTGACTGGCATTACGGCCTGGAGGGCGCGGTTTGCAACGCTTGTTGTTGATAGCGCGCTATGGTCCCCTCCTGCTTCATGTGTCGAATCACATCGGCCAGGGGGGCCAGCAGCGCTCTGTGTCTGCGATGGAGATAAACAAATGACTCGGCCGTGTCCATGATGCCTGCCACATAGACGCTGGCGCTCGCCCCCGGCCTGCCTCCCTGCTCCGCCAGGGCCTGCTGGGCGACGATGGTTTGCTCGATATAGATATCGCTGCGGCCGATCAGCAGCTTGCCCATTCCCTGCTCTACCGTGCCAATATCCGACAGCTTCTCTGGCGCGACCACCTTGCTCAGCGCGGCCTGTGCCAGCTTGGCCCCACGGCGATATTCCACCCGATAATCGGTTCCCCTCAGGCTATCCCATCCCCTCAGATGGATACCCGGGGTCACGGCGTACGCCTCATAGGAGAGCGTGAAGTGAGATTCGGGGACTTGCAGCAGGGTGCGGGTCTGCCGTTGATACTCGGCGGAGCGGTGGATCTCGCCATCGACCTCCCCCCTCTCGGCCATCTGGGGGGCCCGGCCGCCCGGATAACCGACATAGCTGAAGTCGTAACCCAGGCGGGCAAAGGCATCCTGGTAGATAAGCTCGAGCCAGCGTCCGTACATGGACTCCTTGGTATCTATCGAGCTCACCAGGGTAATCGTCTTCGTGGGTTCCCCCCAGGCCTGGGAGGCGAAGAGCAACCACAGCAGTGACGAGAGGCAGATCCTGGATACCGGCAGCATGGATTTTCCTGATGAGCAACGAGTCTTGACAGGAAACGGCTGGCGCAGCCTGATCCGCGGCGATTGCCGGTTCAGATGGCATGGCACTCAGCCGAGCCTGAAGAAGCGATGAGTCCCCAGCCCTTTCTATCTCCATGGCTGAAAATACCTCTTAACAAGTCATCTTCATACAACAAAAACAACCGCGGGCGCTCATCACTGGGGCCAGGGGAGTGATAACGTCATCCGTTGACCGCTTCGGCCGGTCAGCGCACGATCACCTTGGGGGTGCCGGCAATCGGGTCCGGGTGTATTTCTGCATCCAGGCCAAATACCCGGGCCAGCAGGGCCGGGGTCATCACCTCCCCCGGCGAGCCCTGCGCCACCACTCGTCCTGCCGCCATCACCACCAGCCAGTCGGCATAGCGGCACGCCTGATCCAGGTCGTGCAACACGGCCACCAGGGTCTTGCCCCTGGCCCGGAGATCGCCAAGCAGCCCCATCAGCTCCACCTGATGGTTGAGATCCAGATAGGTGGTGGGCTCATCGAGCAGCAGGTGATCCGTGTCCTGAGCCAGGGCCATGGCGAGCCAGGCTCGCTGGCGCTGACCGCCGGAAAGCTCGCTCACCGGCCGCTCGGCCAGGGCTTCGATGCCGGTGGCGGCCAGGGCCGCCGCAACCTGGGCCCTGTCATCGGCCCCCAGCCGCCCCCAGAACCCCGTGTAGGGCGCGCGGCCATAGCCGACCAGCTCCCTCACGCTCACCCCCTCAGGCACCTGCTGCACCTGGGGCAACAGGGCCAGCTCCCGCGCCAGCTGGCGAGCGGGCACGCTGGCGATGGGGCTATCCCGCCACAACACCCGACCGGCACTGGGATGAAGGATGCGGGCCAGCGCCTTGAGCAGGGTGCTCTTGCCACAACCATTGGGACCGATCAGGGCGGTGATCCGTCCCGGCGGCAGCACCAGATCGATGCCACGCACCACGGGCTCGCCGCCATAACCCACCACCAGTTGTTCCACAGCCAGCACTATGCAGCCCTCATCTTGAAAAGCAGGTAGAGAAAATAGGGGGCCCCCAGCAGGGCCGTCATGATGCCCGCGGGCAGCTCCAGCGGCGGCGCCAGGATGCGCCCAGCCAAGTCCGCCAGCAGCAACAGCAACGCCCCCACCAGCATGGCCATGGGCAGCAGACGCTGATGGCAGCCCCCCACCAGGGCCCGTGCCAGATGGGGGGAGACCAGACCGATAAAGGCGATGGGGCCGCAGATGGCCACGGTGGCCGCACTCCAGCATACCGCCACCAGCAAGGCCAGCAGCCGCACCCGGCCCACTCGCTCCCCCAGGGTCGTGGCCTGCTCTTCCCCAAGCCCGGCCAGGTTGAGCCGCTGACAGAGCCAGAGCACCAGCGGCAGCAGGCTCAACCAGGGCAGGAGCCCGAACAACTGGGGCCAGCCCCGTCCCCACAGGCTGCCGGTCAGCCAGAGCAGGGCGGCATTGATCTCCACCGGACGGGTGAGCAGCAGAAAATCCGTGATGCTGGCATAGAGGGCCGACAGTGCCACCCCGCACAGCGCCAACTTCACCGGCGCGGTGCGATGGGCACACACCAGCCAGAGCAGCAGGGCCGCCAGCAAGCCTCCGGCCAGGGCGATCCAGGGCAGCAGCCAGAGCGAGAGGCCGGGCAGCAGGGTCAACAGCACGACGGCCGCCAACCCGGCACCATGGCTGATCCCCAGCACATCGGGAGAGGCCAGGGGGTTGCGGATCACCCCCTGTACCATGACCCCGGCCACCGCCGACATGCTGCCTACCAGCAGCGCCAGCAGCAGGCGGGGCAGACGGTACTCCTGAATGGTGAAGTGATCGGCCCCGCCCCACAGCCCCTGCCATACCTCGGCCGGACTCAGGGGGACGGCCCCCAGGGCGAGGCTGACCAGCGCCCCGGCGACCAGCAGTGACAACAGCAGGGGAAACATCAGCAGACGGTTCATCGGCGTCCCCGCACCAGATAGAGGAAATAGGGCGCGCCCAGGAGGGCCAGCACGACCCCGACCGGGGTCTCGCTGGGGAAGACCAGGGCCCGGCCCAGCAGATCGGCGGTCGCCACCAGGGCGCCCCCCAGCAGCAGGCAGAGGGGCAGCACCCGGCGCATGTCCATCCCCACCAGGGCACGGGCCATGTGCGGCACCAGCAGGCCGACGAAGCCGAGGGCGCCGCAGGCGAAGACGGTGATCCCCACCAGCATCAGCACCAGCAGACTGCCCCAAAGCCGCAGCCAGCCCAGCCGCAGCCCCAGGCTGATGGCCCTCTCCTCCCCCACCCCCAGCAGGTTGAGGGCGGGGGCCAGCAGCAGGGCGAGCAGCAGCAGGGGCAAGGTCAGAGGCCACAGCAGGGCCACCTTGTCCCAGTCCGCCTGGGCCAGACTGCCCGCCAGCCAGCCGAGCACGGCCACCGCCTGATCCTCGGCCAGCATCACCAGGGTCTTGGTACCGGCGCCGCACAGCGCCGTCACCGCCACCCCGGCCAGCACCAGTTGCCCCTTGTCCCGCCCCGGCTGCCAGCCGCCTCCCACCAGCATCACCAGCAGCCAACCAAGGCCGCCGCCAAGCACGGCAGCCAACCCGCCCGGGACAAGGCCAAGCCAGGCCGGCAGCGTCGAGACCAGCGCCATGGCAAACCCGGCGCCGGCCGTGACGCCAAACAGGCCGGGGGAAGCCAGCGGGTTCTGGGTGATCCCCTGCATCAGGGCCCCGGCCACCGCCAGGGCCGCCCCCACCAGCAGTGCCAGCAAGAGGCGTGGCAGGCGCAGATCATGCACCAGCACCTGGCTTATCTGATCCCGATCCGGGCCCCAGACGCCCGCCAGGGCCGCCTCGGGGGTAATGGGGAACGAGGAGAAGGCAAACAGGCTGGTCCAGCAGATGAGCAACAGCAGACACAGCATACCGAGCAGCCGCATCAGGGAAGCAGTCCGTGCACCAGATCCTCGGCCATGGACTCGGCCGCCAGCAGACCCCGGCTGCGGGCCCAGCGATTGCCATCCACCTTGAGCAGATGACCCTCGCGGGCCGCCGTCAGCAGCGACCAGAGGGGTTCCCGCTGCCAACCATCCACCACGTTGGGGGAGGCATAGGTGCCGAGGATCAGATAGTCGGGATTGAGGGCGAGCAGTTGCTCAAGGCCTATCTGGCGAGAGGCCTCCTTGTCTCGCGCCGCCACCTCGGGCACCGTCAGGCCGAGGGCGCGGATCACCCCGGCGGCAAACGAATCGGGCGCATGGAGATAGAGGCCGTTCTCCCGTGCCACCGCAAACTGCACCCGGCCGGCCAGCTGCTTCAGGCGGGCACCCTGGCGGGCCATCCGCTCACCGTGCTGGGCGATGCGCGTCGTCATCGCCTCCCCCTGACCCACCAGGGTGGCGATGGTCTGGGCCGCCACCAGGCTCTGTTCATAGGTTTCGCGCCGGGAGGAGAGCATCAGGGTCGGGGCAATCTGACGCAGGGTGGCGGCGATGGCACCGTGACGCTCCCAGTCGGCGATGATGAGGTCCGGCTTGAGGGCGGCGATCACCTCCAGGCTGGGCTGAGCCCGGGTGCCCACCGACTGCCAGGGCGCCAGCCGCTCGCGCAGGGCGGGCAGCAAGCGGTCGGCATCCATGTCATCGGCGATGCCCACCGGGCTGATGCCGACCTGGACCAGGGCATCGACAAAGGAGAACTCGAGGGCGACGATGCGCGCCGGAGCCCGGCTCAGGGTCAGGGGACCATCTTGCCCCACCACAGTGACGGGCCAGTGTGTCGCGGCCCAGGCGCCTTGCCCCGACCAGAGCCCGGCCATCAACATCAGCAGGGCACCTGCCCGCCTGTACCACCCCATACCTCTCTCCGTCTCGTGACCATTTTGGACCCGCACGGTAGCAAAAAGCGCCGCCCAATGAAAACGAGAATTGCTGTTATTCAACACAAGCTGAATCGATTGAGCCGATAATGGTTTTCATTTAGGATCTGTCGTCCAATAACAATTCACATCAGAGTCAGACACACAGATGATCCAGCCCCCACGTCAACAGGCCCTCTGCCTGCTGTTGGCCGCCGGCAGCAGCCTGGCGCTGCCCGCCATGGCCGCCGATCCCATCCCCGATGAGACCATCACGGTCACGGGCCGCGCCCAATCCCTCTACCGGGTCGGAGGAAGCAGCCTGGCCACGGGTACCGAGACCCCGCTCGACGAGACTCCCCAGTCCATCCAGCTGCTGCCCGCCGCCCTCATCGAGGATCAGGCGGCTCGCCAGGTGACCGATCTCTACCGCTCCATCAGCGGGGTCAGCCAGTACTCCTACTCCGGGGTCACCTTCCGGGGGTTTCGCCAGGACGAGATCCGCTATGACGGTCTGCGGGGGGATCCCTTCAACGGCTTTGCGGTGCCCCAACTCGCCAGCATCGAGGAGGTACAGGTACTCAAGGGGCCCGCAGGCGCCCTGTTTGGCAGCGGTGAACCCGGCGGTCTCATCAACTATGTGACCAAGAAACCCGACGCCCACCACAAGAACCGGGTCAAGGTCACGGCGGGCAATCAGGACTTTGCCGGTGCGGCCATCGACCTCTATGGCGCCCTGTCAGACGATGGCAGCCACAGCTACCGGGCCGGGCTCTATCAGGATCACGAGAACCCGAGCCGCGACAACACGGATACCCGCAACCGCATCCTGGACCTTGGCTATGGTTGGGAGATAGGTGACAGCAGCCGGCTGCTGCTGCAATTTACCGACATCCAGCAGGTGCTCGGCGGGGCACGTCTGCGGGGGGTGCCGACGGATCAGGATGGCAACTTCCTGGCGGACATCGACTGGAACGCCAACGAGGCCTCGGACTATCAACGCCTCGATGCCAGGGTCTATCTGGCCCGCCTGAACCATGACTTCAACGACTGGCTGAGCGGCGATCTGGCCCTGCGTTACTACGAGAACCGCGAGGCCCAGGCCTATCACGAACCCTCCGGCCTCTCTGATACCAATGGCGATGGCGTGGCGGACTGGAGCGCACGGGAGTTTCGCGACCAGGTGCGCAACAACAAGGCGGGTACCCTGGCCGGCAACCTGACGGCCCGACTCGGGGATCACACCCTGCTGGCGGGGGCCGACTATTTTCGCCTCAAGGCGGACTACCTCTATTACCGGGCGCGCAAGGCGGACGGCGTCACCGGGATCAGCCTGAGCGATCCCGCCTATGGCACCAGCAGTGCCAGCGACTACAAGCAGAGCCTGGTCACCGACTCGGATACCCTCTCCGAGCGCTACGGCGTCTTTGTTCAGGATCAGTGGGCCATCACCCCGGATTGGAACCTGCTGGCGGGCAGCCGCCTCGATGGCTTCCGGGACAGGACCAGCAACAACCTCAACCAGGAGGTGGAAAGCTACCGGGGCAGCGGCGCCTCCTACCGCCTCGGCACCACCTATCAGCTGAGCGAGCAGATCAAGCCCTATCTGCTCTGGTCCACCGGCTTCGTGCCCCAGGATGCCGCCAGCCAGACCGGCAGCGTCGGCGGCCCCTTCAGCCCGGAAGAGAGCGAGTTGTGGGAAGCCGGGTTGCGCACCTACTGGTTCGATGACGCCATCAACCTCAACCTGGCCAGCTACCGAATAGTCAAGCGGAACCTGTTGCAGACCGATCCGAACGATACGGATCGCAAGGTGGCCTTCGGCAAGGTGCGCAGCCAGGGGCTCGAAGTGGATCTGCTGGGGGATCTCACGGACAACTGGGTGGCGAACCTCTCCTACGCCTACAACGACACCCGGATCAAGCAGTCCTACGACGGCCTGAGCAGTCAGGTAGGGGATCGCTTCGCCAATGCCCCCGCCCACCAGCTCGGTGCCTGGACCCGCTACGATCTGCCCCGCCTCGACTCGGCCGTGGCCCTGGGGATGGATTATGTCAGCGATCAGCTCAACCAGAGCGGCCAGACCGTCAAGCCCTACACTGTCTTCGACGCCTCCTGGCAGACCCGCTGGCAGGACTGGGAGCTGCAACTCAACCTCAAGAACCTGTTTGACAAGGAGTATGCGGTGAGCGGCTTTATCGAGCGCACCGGTCATTTCCCCGGGGAAGGACGCCGCGCTTACCTGAGCGTTAGCCGGGAGTTTTAGACCAGGATTTGGCATGCCATGCTGACACATCCCCCGACTCCGGGGGATGTTGCTTTACAGGCCCTTGAGATCGAGTGGCTGGTCATAGAGACGGCCATGGGGAGATGGCGAGGTTGCGGGTGCAGGAGACGAAACCAGGCAGACCCCGGATGCAACCGACCCCGCCAGGCGGGGTCTGTTCTTGGTCGAGACCGGCTGCGACCTTAGCGGCGCACGGCTTGACCCAGGATGTCGAACTGACCCAGGGGCAGGAAGAACATCAGGTAGCGCAGGGCCACGTACCCCACCACCAGGGTCGCCACCCCCAGCTCCAGATAGGCCAGCTGATGGAGCTGCTCGGCATAATGGGCCGCCTCTGGCCACTGCGACAGCAGCTGGCTCACCTTGAACAGGGCGGTGGCGCCGATCACCAGGGGGAAGGTGAAGGCGGCGTAGCCCGGCGAGAACGGCAGGCGCAGCAGCTTGATGAAGGCCAGGTAGATGATGCCGGTCATCAGCACGGCTATCCCCAGCAGCACCGCCACCAGCAGCAGGGAGGGATCCTGGCTCACGGTGAGGTAACCGGCCAGCGACAGGCTGGCGGGGGCCGCCAGGATGGCGATGGTGGGCTTGGCGGCATCCGGCACCTCGTGGCTGAAGATGAGACGATAGAGCATCAGCGGCAGCATCAGGCCGTAGCAGGCCATGCCGAACCAGAGCAGGCCGTTGGCCAGGGCGGCGAAGGGGCCGCCCGGGTAGGCGACGTCGGCCACTATGATCCCCACCGGCGGCACGAACCAGCTCGGCACCATGTGATGGATCTCGAACGCCTTGGCCCTGTGCCAGACGAAGGTGGCGAGGAAGGCCAGATGAATGGCCACCGCGAACAGCCAGAGCCCCTGGCCCAGGGTCGGGACCAGCAGCCCCACCGCCTTGGAGACCACCATGGTCCCCATGGCATAGGTGGGCACCACGCTGCCCACCACGGGATGGGCGAGATCCTGCCACAGCAGGCGCGGGTGCAGCAGGAATTTGAAGGTGAGGACGAGCAGCAGCACGGCGGCGATGGCGGCCCCCAGCAGTTGCAGGCGGCCATCGAACTGACCGGCATTCTCCCAACACCAGCCGAGGCTGGCGATCCCGAGCGCCAGACCGGCCATGGGGGTCGGGGCGGCGGCAAGGGAGCGACGGGTGCGTGCGATCATGACGGGTACCCTCTTGTTGATGACGATGGCCATAGGATAAAGAGGGTCTATCGTTTACGATATCTAAATGAATTGAACTAAGCGTTTAGGAAAATCAAACAACATGAAGCTGACCCTGCAACAGCTCAAGGTGTTTGCCACCATCGCCCGCCACGGCAACCTGGGGGGCGCGGCCAGCGAGCTCTGTCTCAGCAAGGGGGCCGTCTCCCAGTCGCTGCAGGAGCTGGAGCGCCAGCTCGCCACCCCGCTGTTCGATCGGGTGCATCCCAGGCTTCAGCTCAACGGCGAGGGGCGCCTGCTGCAACCGGCCGCCGAGGAGCTGCTGACCCGGATGCAGGAGATAGAGCAGCTGTTTCGCCCCGACGCCGAGCCGAGCGGCCAGCTGCGGCTGGGGGCCAGCCAGACCATAGGCAACTACCTGCTGCCCACCCTGCTGGCGGGGAGTGCCCAGGCCCTGGGGGCCGCCCCCAGGGTCACCATCGCCAACACCCACCTCTTGTGCCACGCCCTGGCCCACTTCGAGCTGGATCTGGCCCTCATCGAGGGGGAGAACCATCACCCGGACCTGGTGAGCGAACCCTGGCTCGAAGACGAGATGCTGATAGTAGCCCCGCCCCACCATCCCCTGGCCGGGCAGCGGGAGCTGCCCCTCGCCCGGCTCGCAGGCGAAACCTGGGTACTGCGCGAGGCGCAATCCGGCAGCCGCGAGCAGTTCGAGCAGCAGCTCCAGCCCCACCTGCCCCGCTGGCAGGCGGGACTCGAGCTCAACACCCTGGAGGCGGTGATGCTGGCGGTGGAGAAGGGGCTCGGCATCTCCTTCATCTCCCGCCTCGCGGTCTCCGATCGCCTGCACGGTGGCCGCCTGGTGGCGCTCACCCCGAGCCAGACCTTCCCCCGCCAGCTCTCCCTCGCCTGGCACAAGCAGAAGTTCCACTCCGCGGCCCTGCGCCGCTTCCTCGCCTTCTGCCGCGCCCAGTCCCTGCCCGCCCCCTGAGTCGGGCAACCCCAGCGGCGGCGCAGAGGGGTGGCACCCTCAGTCCTGCTGCTGTTGAGATATGAAGAGGGACGGCCCACTGCCTCCCCGATAAGCCTGTGAACTCGCGAGGCGGCGCGGGGAGGCTGACCAAAAACTGCCCGGAATGGCTCTCTTTCACTGTCTCTTGAGTAAAAAATGGCCCTATAGTGTCTTGAGTCCCACTACCCAAAGGTGTCCCATGACCGCCCCCCGCCCCCCCAGATGCACCCTGTCACTGCCCATCTTCATCCCCGGCCTGCTGTTCATACTGGCGCTGCTGGCCGTCTGCTCCCTGGCACCGGAGGCGGCCGCCCGCTTCTTCGGCGACGGCCAGAGCTGGATAGCCCAGCACTTCAGCTGGTTCTATGTGCTGGTGGTCGGCATGTTCCTGATCCTGCTGCTGGTGCTGGCCTTCAGCAGCTACGGCAGCATACGGCTCGGGCCGGACGATGCCAGGCCGGAATTCAGCTTCACCTCCTGGCTCGCCATGTTGTTTGCCGCCGGCATGGGCATAGGGCTGATGTACTTCGGGGTGGGCGAGCCCATGACCCACTTCGTCTCCCCGCCCCAGGCGGCGCCCCTGACCCCGGCGGCCGCCCGCGAGGCCATGGTCACCACCTTCTTCCACTGGGGCTTTCACGCCTGGGCCATCTACGCCATCGTCGGCCTGGTGCTGGCCTACTTCGGCTTTCGCTACAACCTGCCGCTGACCATACGCTCGGGCCTCTATCCCATCTTCAAGGAGAAGATCCACGGGCCCCTCGGCCACGCGGTGGACGTGTTCGCCTTGGTGGGCACCATCTTCGGCATCGCCACCACGCTCGGTTACGGTGTCTTGCAACTGTCGGCGGGGATCACCCGGCTCACCGGGATGGACACCTCGGGGGAGCTGTTTCGCTTCGGCCTCATCGGCGCCGTCATCACCCTGGCCGGCATCTCTGCGGTCACCGGCCTCGACAAGGGGGTCAAGCGCCTCTCCGAGCTCAACCTCTTCCTCGCCATAGTGCTGCTGCTGTTCGTGCTGGTGGCCGGCCCCACCCAGTACCTGCTGGGGGCCCTGTCCGAGAACATTGGCAACTATGTCTCCTCTTTAAGCCAGCTCACCTTCCGCACCTTCACCTACAGCGAGACCCGCCAGGCGGGCTGGTTTGGCAACTGGACCCTGCTCTACTGGGCCTGGTGGATCTCCTGGTCCCCCTTCGTCGGCCTCTTCATCGCCCGCATCTCCCGCGGGCGCACCCTGCGCGAGTTCATCCTGGGCGTCTTGTTCGTGCCCACCGCCTTCAACCTGCTGTGGATGACGGTGTTTGGCAACGCCGCCATCTGGGCCAGCCAGCAGGCGGGAGGCCAGGTTCTGATCGACTCGGTCGGCAGCGTCGATACCCTGCTGTTCAACTTCTTTGACCTCTTGCCGGGGGCCGACATCACCTCGGCGCTGGCGGTCATCCTCATCAGCGTCTTCTTCGTCACCTCCGCCGACTCGGGGGCCTTCGTCATCGACAACATCGCCACCCAGGGCAAGGCGCACTCCCCCATCTGGCAGCGCCTGTTCTGGGCCCTGCTGCTCGGTGTCACCGCGGGTACCCTGATGGCAACCGGGGGGCTGGCAGCGCTGCAATCCATGACCCTCATCGCCGCCCTGCCGTTCGCCCTCATCATGGTGCTGCTCTGCCTCGGCCTGGTGCGCGGCCTCATCGCCGACAAGGAGCACTCGGCCAGGCGCCTCTCCCCGGCCACCGATTTCTGGAACGGCAAGCAGTGGCGCACCCGCATGGATCACCTGCTGCGCCCCTCCACCGAAGGGGAGGCCAGCAACTTCCTGCGCGACATCGCCCTGCCCGCCCTCACCGCCCTGTGCCGGGAGTTCGAGGCCCGCGGGCTCGCCAGCCGGGTCGAGCAGGATGCGCAGCAGTGCCACCTGCTGGTGCCCCAGGAGGGACGGCGCGACTTCTGCTACGGGGTTCGCATCGAGGCCCGCCCCGCTCCCGCCTTCAACCCGTTGGAGGCGGCCCACAACCACGACCCCGAGGCCCGTATCTTCGAGCCCATCACCTTCTTCGCCGACGGCCGCGCCGGTTACGACGTCCAGTACCTGACCCGGGACGAGCTGAGCGCAGACGTCTTGCGCCAGTACGAACGCTATCTGATGCTGAGCCAGGATCAGGGGCAGGATCTGCTGAGTGGCGCCCCCGAACATACCCCGCCCGAAACCGGGGCCTGATGGCCCGCTGACGCGGGCGGGCAAACGGGCAGCGTCTTTGGCCCGACAGGTACTCCGAGCAGGCGCCCAACCCGAGCAATAACAATCCCCCATCACGGGGGATTGTTATTGGCAGCCATCTGGCTAGTTGACGGCGCTCCAGAGGGCAGCCCCTCTCCCTACCCAAAGGGGCAATAGGTGCGCTGGCGCAAAAAATCCAACCTTTCCCAGCAGCTGCGTCAAATTTTGACTGGTTTGCATATGAGGCTTGAGAGTATGCTGGTCATTCGGCGCCTACAGCACCATCCGGGCCCCGCCCGCTGGTCGATGGAGCGCATTGGAAGCTGTAATCCAGGGGCGGTAGCATGGGTTTTGCAATAATCAGCTCGTTTACACTAATGATCTAATCTATCTAAAACATCCAATAAAAATAACCACTTATTGTTTTTTGGCATTTCAATATCAGTAGAGAACTATACTTCCCACCAAGATAAAAGAACACACGCCTAATTATACGAAAAGCACAACCAATTGAAAATATTTTGAAAATAAGGCAGGTTATGTCAGATATACAGCGTTTAAGTGAAGATGAAGTACTCATGATACGTAGAAGAATGGCCACGTTGAAGATTGCAACTCAAGATGCTTTTGGTCACCCAGAGCCTATGAATGGAGACAAATTATCATCTGCTATCTATCGCCAATTTACCTCTGGCGGGGGAGTCTACAAATACAATACCATTCACGACGTAGCAGCTAACCTTCTTTATGGAATAGCTATGAGTCATGCTTTTGAAAATGGTAATAAAAGAACAGCTCTCGTTTCCACACTTGTATTTCTTGACAAAAACAAAACATTCCTCGTCAATACTGATGAGGATGAATTATATGAATTGGTACGTGATGTTGCTGCTCATGAAATTGAATTATCAAAAAACCAAACGCGGACTGTTGATGCTGAAACAGATGCTCTTTCATCATGGATTCGCGATCGAATTCGCCCTAAAACACTAGGCGATAAAGCGATGCACTTTAAGGACTTAAAAGAGCAATTAGAAGCGTTTGGTTGCACATTTGACAAGCCTGATTCAAATTACATAAAAATACACAGAAAACAATGGGTTGTGAAGACAGGATACCCTAAAGCAAATTTTGAACTTGGCGTCGCACAAGTTAAAAAAATTCGCAAGAGCTTACGTCTAGACGAAGTTCATGGCATTGATTCAGCAGGATTCTATGATCTTGAACACACCGTGGACGGCTTCGTCAACCAATACCGTAACCTAATGAAGCGATTGGCGGATTTATAACCCCCTATAAAATAGGCCGCATAAATAAATACCCACCAAATATAATATAGCATCACTTTACCTGCTATTTATGTGAGAGAACAGACTATGAATACCGCCCAGGTTATTTTCATACATGATTATTTAACAAGATATTTCAATTCAAGCGATGACCCTATATCTCCCTCAGGAATAAAAAACCTTACCCTACTAGACTCTGCAGTGAACAGACCATTCATGAGTGTTGGGGGTAGCGATGCCTATAACACTGTTTTTGATAAAGGAGCTGCACTATTTCACTCTTTGATAAACAATCACTGCTTCCACAATGGAAACAAACGAACCGCTCTACTTTCAACCCTTGTGTACCTAAGCGAAAATGGCTACTTGTTAAATTCAGCAACAGATGATGAACTATTTGAATTCACAAGAAAATCTGCCGCACATGAGTTATCAGAAGATCGCCAAAATGAACTCTCAATTATATCATCATGGTTAGAAAACAATTCTAGAAGAAGAAAGAGCGGGGAGCACCAACTTAAATTCTCGGACCTCAGAGAAATACTTATTGGATTCGAGTATGATATCACCGAGTGCACTGGTAGAACCCATGACATAATTAAAAATGGCGTAGTGGTTACATCTATATTACAGAAAGGAGGGAAAGGAAAAGAGGATTATGACAAACAATATATTTCCAAACTCAGAAAAAAATTAAAATTAACCTCGGATTATGGCGTAGACAGTTATATGTTTTATGGAGATCGGGGGTTTGACAAAACATTAGGTCGCTTCATGAAAATGCGAGATAAGGTTATGCGTGAGCTAGCAAAAATATGAAATCTAACACCAAATTTGGGATGTACAGATCTAGTTATCACCTGACACCGGCCTCAAACCGGTGTCTTGTTTACGCTACTTTAAGTGCGCACTTCCTTCGGTATCAATTTCAGAGGAAATCTAGGACACCCACCTTTTCAGCAGGCCCTAACCAGACTGTCGGCAAAGATCTGGGAGAAATCTGGAACTCCCGACTTTCTGGCCTTTCGGTCGCATCCACATGACCCTGTGGGTCGATCACCCCGGCTGGGGCTGACTGCAACCCAGGAGAAGCTGACGGGCCATGTATGCTGCCGTAACCAAGAGCGCGGGGCTATCCCAGCTGTAGGGTAAATTTGGGACACCCACCTTTTTCAGCAAGCCCTAACCAGAACTGTCGGCAAAGACACAAAAATCCGGGATAAATTTGGAAATCGGGCACTCCCGACTTTTTCACCTTTCGGTCGCATCCACATGACCCTGTGGGTCGATCACCCCGGCTGGGGCTGGCTGCAACTCAGGAGAAGCTGACGGGCCATGTATGTTGCCGTAGCCAAGAGAGCGGGGCTGGGCCAAGGCCACCGCAATACGCTGTGAAAAGCCAATAAAAACAATGCCAGTCAGGTTTGACTGACGGTAAATTTGGGACACCCACCTTTTTGGGAAAAGCCTAACCGAGCTGGCTATGGTCGTGCTGATGGATGACGGGGTGAGAGGTCAGAACCGGCAGGCCATTGTGGCATAACCAGCCTCTTGTTCAGGTGCGGCTCAGCTGGACATAGAACAACATGTCGGGATGGGGTATGAAACTAGGGGGATTAACGATTCAAAGGGATGGCTGATGGCATCGTCGCTGACCACAGTGCCGGGCGAATAGCAGGCAATGCTCCCTGTCACCCATTACTCTGAGGCCTTGTCGCCGAAACAACATCACCTGCTTCAGCCAACGAACCTCATCCAAACCTAACCGTTGCAGAATAGGGGCAAGGTGAGCAGGAATCTGGCCCCGTTTGTCGGTTCTGATGGCTCGTCCTGTCCAGTCCACCAGCCTCAGATAGTCTATGAAGGCATAGGGCAGGCCATCCAGTTTGCCCTGGCTGGCAAATGGCAGCAATAGCGGAGGTAGAATGTCGCTGGAAAGAAACTTGGGACACCCACCTTTATGAGCCAGCCATTACCTGGCTGGCTATCTCTCTCATCACACATATTTCCCCCAAGAGCCCGCTAGAGAAAAACCTAGGACACCCACCTTTCTGTGCCAGCCATTACTCGGCTGGCTAGAGATCGGACAAGCAAGCGATTTTTACGTGGCGGGCCGCGTGTTCAGACGTGGTAATGCCTGACACCAAACCAATGCCAAAGGAGGTAAACGGGATCTAACGGATTAACAAGGTGGCTGATGGCATCGTCGCTGGCCGCAGTGCCAGGCAAACTGCTGGCAGTGGGCTTTGTCACCCACCACTCTGATGCCCTGGCGTCTGAACTGTGTCACTTGTTTCAACCAACGGGCACCATCAAGGCCCAATCGCGCCAGAATAGGAGCCAGGTGAGCAGGTATATACCCCCGCTTGTCGGCTCTTATCGCGCGACCAGTCCAATCCACCAGCATTAGATAATCGGTAAAGGCATAAGGCAGGCCCTCCGGTTGGGCTTGGCTTGCGAATGGCAGCAACAAAGGTGGCAATGGCGCGCCTGGTTGCTCTCCCTCAAAGCGTTGCTTGATGCTGGTGTAATCGCTCTCCTCAGGTCGGTCCGCCAATGCCGCCCGTATCGGGTTGAGATCAACGTAGGCCATGCAGGCCAGCAGGGCTGATTCGGTGAGCAGGGCCTGACTCTTGAAGCGCCCTTCCCAGAAATGACCCTTGCAGCCATCTTCCCTATTGGCCTGCCGCGCCAGGGTTTCATTGAGCAGCCGCACAAACCAGCTGATGGAATGAAGCCGCTCCCGCCACTGCCCTATCAGTTGTTGCACCACAGTCCGTTCGGGCTCAATCAGGGATTCCCCCTGATACCAGCGCCGCACCAACAGCGGCCACTGGAACAATGCCGCCCAGCGCTCGGCCACCTCCCGCTCACTCCAACTGGCGGCGGTGTCGGGCTCCACCTTGAGCACCAGGTGATAGTGGTTGCTCATCACCGCATAGGCACAAACACCGATGGCAAACAGTCGCGACAGTTGGCCTAGCTTGTCGACCACCCACTGACGCCGATGTTCGTAACTCTGGCCAGAGTGGGCATCTTCCCCACATAGAAAAGCTCGCCGCACGCAGCGGCTGACCACATGGTAGTAAGGCGTATCCTGCAAACTGATTTGACGTGAACGGGCAATGGTCATGGCTCACCCCCTGGGCTGTAACCTCTCAAGCCAAGTACACGACTAAACCGCTGTCAAAAAGGTGGGTGTCCCAATTAAAATTGCCAATTAAAATTGGCAGGGTGTGAGCAAAAATATGGGTGTCCCAATTAAAAAGTGGCAGGGTGCGAGCAGGCCAGGGTTCCGGCTCGGTAAGGCGGCTTTGAGCCGCCTGGGTTTGGGACTGGGTTATGGGACAGCCACCAGCAGCGTTGTGCCGTAGGAGTTGTCTATGGTGCAATGCCACTGCCCGTCTCGTTCCTTGCGAAACACATAGGTGGCGCGGCGAGTCTCATCCACCAGGCCGCCTTGCCCGTTGGGGTAGCGCAGCCGGGTCTCCATGATCACCAGGGCATTGTCGGCCCCCTCGATCACCTCCATGGCCCCCTGGGTTACCTCAAGCTGGCCGTCAAAGTAATCGGAGATGGCGGTGAAGGCACGGCGGATGGCGGGAATACCGCGCGCCACCATGCCGGGCTTGACCACCAGGGCGGCATCCTCGGCGTAGAAGGCCATCAGGGCGTCGAAGTCGCGCCGGGAGATGGCAGCGTCACAGGACTCGATCAATGTGCGAAGGGGATTCTGGCTCATGCCGTGCTCCTTGTTTCAGGGCAAAAAGGTGGGTGTCCCACTTTAGAATCTCTGGCTCATGCCGTGCTCCTTGTTTCAGGGCAAAAGGTGGGTGTCCCAATTTAGAATCTGAAGTCGCGCCGGGAGATGGCGGCGTCGCCGGTCTCGATCAACGTGCGAAGGGGATGTGGATGCATCTTTGCTCCTCGGTGGTTGGCGGGGCGGTTGCCCGCCCTATGCCGGAAATAAAAAATCCCCCGCTCTCGTGGTAAAAGCGGGGGATCGTCAGCGTCTCATGGCGGCTTAACCGAGCAGGAAGGCCTTGAGGCGGCCAAAGTCTGCGGGCAGTTCGTGGGACAGGAGCGGCAGCGCGGCATGCTTGGCAAGCGGTGCTGGCAAAGGCACATCCAGCCCCAGGATCTCGTCCACCGACTCCTTGAACTTGGCCGGATGGGCGGTGCAGAGGAAGACCCCTACTTCGTCCTCGGCGAGCTGCTCGTTCAGCAGATCCCAGGCAATAGCCCCGTGGGGCTCGCACAGGTAATCGAGCTGGTGCAGGCGCTGCAACGCATCCCGAGTCTGGGCATCGTCACGCATGCCTGAGCCCAGGGTTTCCAGCGCCCAGCCGTTGCGGCGGCAAAGCTCCTCTACGCGCGGCCAGTTGTTGGGGCGGCTCACGTCCATGGCGTTGGACAGGGTCGCGACCGTCTGGTGTGGCTCCCACTGGCCGGTTTTCAGGTAGCGCGGCACTGTGTCGTTGGCGTTGGTGGCGGCGATAAAGCGCTTCACCGGCAGCCCCAGCGCCTTGGCGATGAGACCCGCGGTGAGGTTGCCGAAGTTGCCGGACGGCACGCTGATGACCGCCTTGGCGCGTTGGGCCTTCGGCAGCTGGGCCAGCGCTTCGAAGTAGTAGCAAACTTGCGCGAGCAATCGGCTGATATTGATGGAGTTGGCGGAGTTCAGGCCAATCGCCTGTTTCAACGCCTCATCGTCGAAGGCATCCTTGACCAGCGCCTGGCAGGCATCGAAGTCGCCGTCGATGGCGAGGGTGCGGATGTTGCCGCCGAGGGTGCAGAACAGCGCCTCCTGCAGCGGGCTTATCTTGCCTTTCGGGTAGAGGATCACCACTTCTATCCCCTCCAGGCCATAGAAGGCGTGAGCCACGGCGGCGCCGGTGTCGCCGGAGGTAGCGGTGAGTATGGTGATCTTGTCATTCTTTTCGGCAGATACGGTCCTGAACGCAGCCAGGCACTGGGCCATGAAGCGGCCGCCGAAGTCCTTGAACGCCAGGGTCGGGCCGTGGAACAGCTCCAGGGCATAGGTGCCATCTTTCAATTTCACCAGAGGTGCCGGGAAGGTAAAGGCGGCGTCGATAAGCTCGCTCACCTTGGCAGCAGGTACTTCGTCACCCAGCAGGTGGCTCAGGATGCGCGCCGAGCGCTCGGCCAGCGGCAGCTCCAGCAGGGCATCCACGTCCGCCAGCGGCTCGAGCTGTTCGGGGAAAAACAGACCCTGCTCGCGGCCCAGCCCCTGACGCACCGCCTGCGCGAAGCTCACCTGTTCACGCTTGTCCTTGATGTTGTAAAGATTCATAGCTCGCTTCCTGTTACCCGTGCCCCGGCCATGTCCAGTTTGCAGACCCGGGCAAATCCATCTTCATTGCGCACGAAGTGCGCTTCCATCCACTCTTTCATCCGCTCGGCCTGGGCCAGATCCTTCATCACCACGAACACGGTGGGACCGGACCCCGAGATGCCGGTGGCCAGGGCCCCGTTCTGGGCCCCCTGGGCCCGCACCTCGTTGAAACCTTCGATGAGCGCCGCGCGATAAGGCTCGGCAATCACGTCTTTCAGGACGCTGGCGGCCAGCCCTTCCTGGCGGCTGTAGCTGGCATGCACAAAGGCGGCCAGCCGGCGACCATAGGTGAGGCAATCCTGGCGGCGATATTGCGCCGGCAGGATAGCGCGGGCGGCGGCGGTGGAGACCACTGTGCCCGGGTAGCAGACCACCCAGTACCACTCGTCAAATACCGGGATGCCCTGGCTGATGACGCCTCCCTCCTCCAGCACCAGCTGCATGCCGCCGAGATAACAGGGGGCCACGTTGTCGTAGTGGACGGAGCCGGAGATCCTGCCCTCCATCTCCCCCATCAAGAGCAGCATATCGTGTTCATTGAGGGGGGCGCCGTGAAAGGCGTTGAGCCCTTCCAGCGCCGCCACCACGCTGCAGGCACTCGACCCCAGGCCCGAGCCCACCGGCAGGTTCTTCTCCAGCACCATTTCGAGCGGCTTGAGGCCAAGGCCGCGCTTCTCCAGCGCCTCGCCATAGGCAAGCCAGCAGTCATGGAGGATGTTCTTTTTCGGGTCATCCGGCAACTTGTGGGCGTAACGGCCCACACAAGAGAGGGCGAAGGGCACCTCTGCCGATCTGACCTGGACGCGATCCCCCAGCAGGGAGCCATCCACGGGGGCGAGCGCCGCCCCCAGTACATCGAAGCCCACGCTCAGGTTGGCGCTGGAGGCCGGGGCATAGGCCACCACGCTGCCGCCCACTTCTACATTCGGGTTCATCGCTGAACTCATGTTACAGCTCCTGCTTCCAGTTCTGGGTGCGCAGCACGTCGGCGAAGACACCGGCGGCAGTCACTTCGGTCCCTGCGCCATAGCCGCGCAGCACCAGGGGGATGGGCTGGTAATAGGTGGAGAAGAAGGCGAGCGCGTTCTCCCCGTCTTTCACCTTGAACAGGGGCTCGTCGGCGCCGACCGCCTTGATGGCGACCTTGCACTTGCCGCCCTCGATGGAGCCCACATAGCGCAGTACCTTGCCTTCACGCTGCGCCGCCGCGAACTGATCGCGGAACCAGCCGTCGGCCTCCGGCAAACGGGCCATAAAGGACTCCACGTCGCCACTGACATCAAAGCCAGGTGGCAGCGCCTGCTCCACTTCCACGTCACAGAGCTCCAGCGCCATGCCGGCCTCCCGGGCCAGGATCAGCAGCTTGCGGGCCACATCCATGCCGTTCAAGTCGTCGCGGGGATCCGGCTCGGTGAAGCCGTTGCCGCGGGCTATACCGGTGGCGTCGCTAAAAGACATGCCCTCATCCAGCTTGCCGAAGATAAAGGAGAGAGACCCGGACAGGACGCCGTCGAAGGCGCGCAGCTTGTCACCGGCCTTGATGAGGTTTTGCAGGTTCTCGATGACCGGCAGGCCGGCGCCCACGTTGGTTTCATACAGGAACTTGCGGCGGGTCTGGCGGGCGGTGCGGCGCAGCGCCTTGTAGTAATCCAGCGACCCTGTGTTGGCCTTCTTGTTCGGGGTCACCACGTGGAAACCGGCGGCCAGGAAGTCGGCGTACTGGACGGCGACCGCCTCGCTGGAGGTGCAATCGACGATCACCGGGTTGATGAGGTGGCTCTCTTCCACCAGCTTTTTGACCGCCTCCAGGCTGAAGCTGCCCTGGGCTTCCGCCAGCTGATCACGCCAGTTGGCGAGGCTCAGGCCATCCTTGTTGGCGACCATCTGGCGGCTGTTGGCGATGCCGACCACCCGCAGGCCGGTGCCCTGCTCGGCGAGCACGGGCTGCTGGCGGGCGATCTGATCCACCAGGGCCGCGCCGACGCCGCCGATGCCGACCACGAAGAGATCGATGAACTGCTGGCTGCCAAAGAAGTTCTGGTGGCACGCCTTGATGGCTTCCGCCACCTTGCCCGAGCGCACGACCGCGGAGATGGAACGCTCGCTCGACCCTTGCGCGATGGCGACGATATTGATGGAAGCCTGGGCCAGGGAGGTGAAGAAGCGGGCCGCCATCCCCTTGGCCGTGCGCATGCCGTCGCCGATGAGGGAGATGATGGCGAGATCCTGCATGATCTCGAGCGGGTCCAGCAGCTGGTTCTTGAATTCCAGCTCGAACTCGCGCTCCAGCACCTTGCGGGTCTTGTCGCAGTCATAGCTGTGGATACAGAAGCTGACGCTGTACTCGCTTGACGACTGGGTGATCAGCACTATGCTGACCCCGGCGCGGGAGACGGCGGAGAAGATACGACCGGCCATGCCCACCATGCCCTTCATGCCGGGGCCGGAGACGTTGACCATGCACATGCCGGACAAGTCCGAGATGGCCTTCACCTTCAGATCGTCATCCCCCTGCTCGGCGCCGATGAGGGTACCCGGCCCCTGGGGATTGAAGCTGTTTTTGATGAGGCAGGGAATGTGGAACTGGGCCACGGGGGCGATGGTTTTCGGGTGCAGCACCTTGGCACCGAAATAGGAGAGCTCCATCGCCTCTTTATAGGAGAGGGTTTTGAGCAGGTAGGCATCCGGCACCAGGCGCGGATCGCAGTTGTAGCAGCCTTCCACGTCGGTCCAGATCTCGCAGCATTCGGCGTCCACGCAGGCAGCCAGCACTGCGGCGGAGTAATCGGAGCCGTTGCGGCCCAGCAGCACGGTTTCGCCCTTGTCGCTGCCGCCGGTGAAGCCCGGCATCAGGTAGAGGCAATCGCTGCGCAATCCCTTGGTGGCGAAGCGCACCCGGGAGGCTTCGATGTCCACATGGGCTTCGAGGTAGCCGCCGTCGGTCACCAGCAACTGCTCCGGCACGATGAGATCCAGCTCGAGGCCACGCACCCGCAACAGCTCGTGCATGAAGGCGATGGAGAGGTTCTCTCCCCGGCTCAGGATATGGGCCTGGACATTGTCCGGGCACTGACCCAGCAGACGAATGCCCTGCATCAGTCGCTCCACCCGATCCAGTTCGGCAGTGAGGCGAGCCTGCAACGCCTTGTCATCCAGCGCCGGATAGGCCGCCTTCAACCCGGCCAGCAGGCGGGAGAAGATACCGTTGATCTCAAACAGGGTATTGCTGGCATCCATGCCGCGGCTGGTCTGCTCCACCAGGGCCACCAGGTGATTGGTCACCTTGGCCGGGGCCGACAGCACCAGGGCCACCTGGGACTGACCATGGGTATTGACCGCGATATCGGCTACCCGCAAGAAACGATCTGCATCGGCCAGTGACGACCCGCCAAACTTCAACACTCTCATTGCTTTCTCTCCCTGTAAACTGCGCAACAAAAAGGCCCGTACTGGGTGGGTACGGGCCTTTTTCTGATTTCTGTGCTTGTTCGTCAGCGCATCAACCGGCCCCAGTCCCACCTGTGGTGGTACCGGTAATAATGGTGGTGGTGATGACGTTGCTGAATAGCGGCATGACGAACACTCTTGAACGAAGCTGGCTTTTAGCAATACCCCGCCGGGCCTTGGGCTGTCAACCTAAACCTCATTGCTCCTTGCGTTCGAAGCGGCGAACAAGGTCTTTGCAGAGCAGATGCAGCATATTCAAATCCCGTTGCGGCAGCATGGGCACCCGGTCCATCACCCACTTGTGCAGTTTTTCATCCTGAGAAACACCGAGCTCACCAAGTATTTCTGCTGTTTTGCTCTTTAGCACCCGAACCTGGCCACTACTATCAATATTTTCTGCTACCGCTTCGGGTTCATCGAGCAGGGGACTCAGTTCGTAGGCATACAGCATGATCGCCTGTCCCAGATTCAAAGAGGGATAACTCACCTTGAGGGGCAGGTAACTGAGCAAGTCGGCCTGGGCGAGCTGCTCGTTGGAGAGGCCCGACTCCTCGCAGCCAAACAGGATGGCAACCCTCTCAAGGGAGGGCTTGGCGCGGATCTGATCGCGCACCTCCCCCGGGGTGAGGTAGTGCTGGTAGCGGCCGCGCTGGCGCGCCGTGGTGGCGATCACCAGGTCCATGTCCGCCAGGGCCTCTGCCAAGGTATCGAACGCCTCGGCATTGGCCAGGATCTCCTGGGCGCCGTGGGCGACCCAGCTCGCCTCCTCCTCCTGATGGACACGGCTCGCCACGACCCGCATGGCGTCAAAGCCCATGGTCTTCATGGCGCGGGCGGCCGCCCCGACATTCTGTGGGCGGGCGGGCGCCATCAGGACAAAATAGAGCTTCATGGGTACTTCCTCGCGGACAGGGCTGCAAAGGGGCGAAATCTACCGCTTATCCCCGAAAAATGCCACTTGAACAGACGTTTTAATGTTGCCATAGTGGCCGTGAACGTCGGTGAAATCAGGGGCAGATGGGGCCGAACAACCACAAGGAAGGTGGCAATGGAAACAACATTGGAACAGGCGGTGGCGGAGACCATACTGCAGCGGTTCGAGTCATTTTACAGCCGGTTTCTCGAGATAACCCAGGGCAGCAAGAGCCGCTTCGAGAACGGTGACTGGCTCGGCGTCCAGCTCGCGGGGCGCGAGCGGATCAGGCTGTATGACCATCATGTGGGGGCCACCACGGCGCTGATCCGCACCATGATGGGAGAGCAGCTCGCCACCCAGGCACTGCTCAAGCAGGTCAAGAACGCCTTCAGCGATCTGCTGCCGGGCTGCGCCAATTTCGAGGTGGCGGAGTCCTTCTTCAACTCCGTCTACCGGCGCATTTTCCGCCATCGCAACATCCGCGACGAGAATCTCTACATACACCCGTTTCACAGCCGCGGCGAACACCCTGACCTGTCGGCCCATCTGTGCATTTATCCCAGCAGCCAGGCAGACTTGCCCCAGACCCTGCGTCAGCTGTTTGCCGATTACCCCTTCACCCTGCCCTTTGAGGACAAGGAGCGCGACCTGGGTTACATCTGCCGCCATCTCCACGACCATGGCCCGGCACAGATGCGCGAGGGCCCCTTCACCCTGGAGCTGCTGCGCGAGGTGTTCTATCGCAACAAGGGGGCCTATCTGGTGGGGCTCGTCAGGGCCGGGGATCGGGTGTTTCCCTTCATTCTGCCGCTGCTGAGCACGGGGCAGAGCATCTATGTGGATACCGTCATCTTCGAGCCCGAGCTCGCCTCCATCGTATTCGGCTTCGCCCGCGCCTACTTCATGGTCTATGCCCCGGAGCCTGCGCTTGTCGTCGCCTTTTTGCGCCAGATCCTGCCCCACAAGCCGGACTATGAACTCTACAACACCATCGGCTGCCAGAAGCACGGCAAGACGGAGTTCTATCGCCATTACCGCCAGCATCTGGCCATGAGCCGGGATAGCTTCGTCATCGCCCCCGGTATCAAGGGGATGGTGATGAGCGTGTTCACCCTCCCCTCCTACGACGTGGTATTCAAGGTGATCAAGGACGAGTTCACCCCGCCCAAGGATGTGAGTCACGAGCAGGTCAAGGCGAAGTACCGCCTGGTCAAACAGCACGACAGGGTCGGCCGCATGGCCGACACCCAGGAGTTCACCAACTTCGAGTTTCCCCTGGAGAGGATCTCCCCCGAGCTGCTGGACGAGCTGCAACGGGTTGCCCCCTCGGCGCTGACCCTCACCGCCGACAAGCTGGTGATCAAGCACCTCTACACTGAGCGCAAGATGATCCCGCTCAACCTCTATCTGGATCAGGCGGACGAGCAGCAAACCCGGCTGGCACTTGAGGAGTACGGCAACGCCATCCGCCAGCTGGCGGCGGCCAACATCTTCCCCGGCGACATGCTGTTCAAAAATTTCGGGGTGACCCGTCACGGCCGGGTGGTCTTCTACGACTATGACGAGATCTGCTACATGACGGAGTGCAACTTTCGCCAGATCCCGCCGCCACGCTACCCGGAAGATGAACTCAGCGCCGAGCCCTGGTACTCGGTGGCCCCCAACGACATCTTCCCCGAAGAGTTCGCTACCTTCCTGCTGCAAAAGCCCCAGGTGAGAAGCATCATGATGGCGCTGCACAAGGAGCTGTTCGATGCCAACTACTGGAAGATGCTGCAGAGCAATATCAAGGAGGGGATGTTCGAGGATGTCTACCCCTATCGGCGCAAGAAGCGCTTTCGCTACCAGCAAGGAGAGGCAGAGCCAACGGAAGATCCATTCAGGGCGCAGGCGGCCAAGCCCTGAGCCCGAAACTGCAGAGGGGCGCCGCGGCGCCCCTCTCTTTTGCTCTGGCCAAAGCCAGCCCTGTCAGCCCAGAGTCATGAAGGCGTCAGGTCGGGTGGCGGACGCGACAGACTCTGACCCGCCACGGCGTGTCACTGGGCCGGTTTGGCCTCGAAGGTGAGCAGGATCGCCTGGCTCGCATCCTTGAGCACCAGCTGATTGGCGCTGACCTGGTAGCTGGCAACCTGGCTCAGCTTCTGGAAATAATCCCCCTCCTTGGCCATCAGATCCCCCGGGCACATCATGCGGGTTGCCCCCATGCCCGTCAGGGTCAGGGTCTGCTCGTCGAGCTGGGTGATCCCGCCAAAGTAGCGGTTGCACCCGCCCTTGCCGGCGACCTTGCCCTCGGCTACCTGCAGGGTAAAGCCATCGCCATCGGCCCCTTGCAGCTGCCAAGGGTGTGCCTGCAGTTGTGCCGTGTTGGAGCCGGATGTCATGGCGCAGCCTCCCAGGGCCAGGGCGGCCAGCAGCATCAGATTCTTGTTCATGGGATCCCCTCTCGGTTGTGTGCAATAAAATGGACGGCTCTGTTTACCATGCTGAACGCGCAAAGCAAACCCCTTCAATTTTGAATGAGTCCCTTTACAGCATGCTGGCATGTGCCATGCTTGTGATCCTGTTCGGGACCCATGGAGGGGGAATGAATGGCTAACTCACTCATCTGTCTGCTGTTATCTACCTGTAGCCTCAACTGCATCGCCGCCGACTGGGATTGGTTCGACCAGGATCCCGGTGAGGGGGAAGTCTATCTGAGGAGCTATTCGGGCATACTGCAAGACCCAAGAGGAGATGGCAGAGCAGACCCCTTCGATACCTGGCTTATCAACACGGGTTACCAGTACAACATCATGGATGATGTCACCCTCTTCATGGAAGGGGGGCCGGCCGGCTCGGGCGATACCCGCAAGGCCGGCTTCAACCTGGCCTCAGGATTACGTTACCAGCTCAATCCGCAGATCCATGTCGGCAGCCAGCTCAGTCAGCGCGAGCTGGACAGCGCCACCACCCAGCTCGAACTCAGCAGCCGCCTGCAGCTCCCCTACCTGGCGCTGACCGCCAACTATGGCATCAGCCCCCTCACGGCCGAGCAGTCGCTGAGCATCGGCATGGGTTTTCATTTCTGATTATCAGATGAGGCGGCTGGCACTGACCACGACGCCATTGAGATCGGCATAGACGAAATCCCCAGGCGATATGGTGACCCCGGCAAAATGCAGGACGGCCCCTTCCGTTCCCATGCCGCGTTTCTCGGTTTTGACCGGACAGGCCGCCAGCGCCTTGATGCCGAGCGCCAGTGTGTTGAGGGTGCCCACATCCCGCACGGCGCCATGAATGATGCACCCGGCCCAACCGGATTCGACCGCCTTGATGGCGAGCTGATCCCCGAGCAAGGCGCGCCGCACCGAACCACCGCCATCGATGACCATGACGCGGCCATGGCCGGGCCTGGCCACCAGATCACGCACCAGGCTGTTGTCCTCGAAGCAGGAGAGGGTCACCGCCTCGCCATAGAAGATGGCGTTGGCGCCAAAGTGTTGAAACAGGGGATCAGCCACTTGCAAGGCATCGCCATGCTCGTCGCAAAGATCCGGCAGCAGGTCCAGCATGATTCACTCCTCTCCTTGGATATGATGTTGCTCATTGTTCCATCAAGCGCGGGGATGGACAACCTTGAACGAGTCCTTCTTTCGCAGCAAACTCCTGCTCGCACAGAGTCCCGCCATCCCCCTTGGCGCTGTCACGCCCCCTGCCGCCAGAATGAGGTTATCTCCCCCAGACAGACGACGGGCCCTCCCAGCAAGACGGGCTTCAACCAGAGTTGACCCTGTTCAACCCGATAGAGGGCATTTTGGCCGAAACGCGCCGCCAGGGCATACCCCTCCTCGGCGGAGCATGCCAGGGCCAGTGACCACTCCTGCCAGTACATCTCGGGGTCACCGGCCAGGATCGGAAAGCGATGCTCCCACCCGGCGACGGCACGCAGCAGGGCCCGGGTGCGCCGCTCATTGCGCCTCTCCCCCACCGCCCGACTGGCGGGGTTGCAGGCGGTCAGAATGGTGTAACCGGGCCAGGTCGGGGCGGAAAACGGGGCGACAAAGCAGATATTTCTGTAGTTTTCCCACAAAATCATGTCAATCATATGTTACATTTCATTACATAAATAAGTGGCGAAAAGCGGGTCCAGCCCCACTATTATGCTGCCAGGTCAGGGTTTGACCTATATCAAACCAGAGTTAAAAAGTTGCTATCTGACAGCAAAGACTGTTGTTATGCGCCTGTTAACTGATAAAATGCGGCCACTTTACGTAATGGACTACTTTTCCGGCTTCTCTCTCCCGCCAGGGTTGAGAGCCTTCAGATGGCGCAGGGATGTTGGCCAGCATTGATACCAAATTCGTGATTACCCGATCCTAAGCTCATACCCAGGATGACGTAATAAATTTTCAGGCTCCGTCCTAGACGGCTCGGGTAACGCCAAAGTGTTAAAATTTAGCTAATTAACTGATAAGAATCTGGGAAAACTCATGCAAACACCACATATTCTGATCGTCGAAGACGAGCTGGTTACCCGCAATACCCTCAAAAGCATCTTCGAAGCCGAAGGCTACGTCGTGCTGGAAGCCAACAATGGCGACGAGATGCACCAGGCCCTGACCAGCCATACCATCAATCTGGTGATCATGGACATCAACCTGCCGGGCAAGAATGGCCTGCTGCTGGCGCGCGAATTGCGCGAGGATGACAACATTGCCCTGATGTTCCTGACCGGTCGGGATAATGAGGTGGACAAGATCCTGGGGCTGGAAATTGGTGCTGACGACTATATTACCAAGCCGTTCAACCCCCGCGAGCTGACCATACGGGCCCGCAATCTGCTGAGCCGCACCATGAATGTGCTGCCCGGTGGCGAAGACAAGAAGCAGGTCGAACGCTACCTGTTCAACGGCTGGGCGCTGGACATCAACAGCCGGGCCCTGGTCAGCCCGACCGGCGACATGTTCAAGCTGCCCCGCTCCGAGTTTCGCGCCATGCTGCACTTTTGCGAAAACCCGGGCCAGATCCAGACCCGTGCCGAGCTGCTCAAGAAGATGACAGGGCGTGAGCTCAAGCCCCATGACAGAACCGTGGACGTGACCATACGCCGCATCCGCAAGCACTTCGAGAGCGTGGGGGATACCCCCGAGATCATCGCCACCATCCATGGCGAAGGCTATCGCTTCTGCGGCGAGCTCGAGCAGGAATAAGCGAGCAGACGGATAAGGAAGAGGCGCCACCCGGGCGCCTTTTTGCTGCCCGGGCGCGAGGCAAGACGGATCACCGCTCGCGGCTCAGGCCCGGCAGCCAGATAACAAAAAGCCCACTCGCAGGAGTGGGCTTTTGCATGAAAGCTGGAGCGGGCAGCGGGAATCGAACCCGCATCATCAGCTTGGAAGGCTGAGGTAATAGCCATTATACGATGCCCGCCTGGCATCAGAGATGAGGGTGCATCAGTCGATGTCACCACGGCTTGGAAGCGCTGGGCTCCACATGCCTTGAATGTGGAGCGGGTGATGGGAATCGAACCCACGTATGCAGCTTGGGAAGCTACCGTTCTACCATTGAACTACACCCGCGTCAGGGCCTCTACTATATGCATTTTGTCGCCAAGCGCAATGGCACATTTCCCCTTTTTTACAGTAAATCAAGCTGTTCGACCAACGAATGAGCAGGTCGTTGCTTTTTCCAGCAGCTGGCGTCGTATCCAGAGATCGACAAGGTTGCCAAGGCCAGGGGCCGAGGATAGTCTTGCGCCACTCGAAGCGAGGAAGCTGGTAATGGATAAGAAAACCCAAACACGTCTTTATGGCTGGTTGCGCAAGCAGTCGAGTCACGGCCGCCGCTGGATCGGTCTCTCCATTGTGTGCGGGCTGGGTCAAGGGAGCCTGATGGTCGCTCAGGCCTGGCTGCTGGCCACCCTGCTGCACGGCTTCATCATGGCGGGTACCCGACCCGAGCAGCAGATCCCCCTGTTCATCGCTTTGCTGCTGGTCACCCTGGGCAAGGCGCTGCTCGCCTATGGCCGGGAGGTGACCAGCTTCAAGGCTGGCGCCGCCGTGCGCCAGACCATCAGGGATCTGGTACTGACCCGATTGAGCCGCCTTGGCCCCGCCTATATCCAGCGCCGACCGGCGGGAAGCTGGGCCAGCCTGCTGCTGGAGCAGATAGAGAACATGCAGGAGTTCTTCTCGCGCTACCTGCCGCAGATGGCCATCGCCGTCTTCATCCCCGTGCTGATCCTGGTGGCCGTGTTCCCGGTCAACTGGGCCGCCGGCATCATACTGCTCGGTACCGCCCCCCTGATCCCGCTGTTCATGATCCTGGTGGGAGTGGGCGCGGCCGATGCCAACCGGCGCAACTTCCATGCCCTGGCCCGCCTCTCCGGCCACTTCCTCGATCGCCTCAAGGGGCTGCGCACCCTGCAACTCTTCATGCGCACCCAGGCCGAAGGCAAAGAGATTGAAGAGGCATCGGAGGATTTTCGGGTGCGTACCATGGAGGTACTGCGTCTGGCCTTCCTCAGTACGGCGGTGCTGGAGTTCTTCGCCGCCCTGTCGGTGGCACTGGTGGCGGTCTACTTCGGCTTCTCCTATATCGATCACCTCAACTTTGGCAGCTACGGCGTCAAGGTCACCCTGTTTACCGGCCTGTTCGTGCTGTTTCTCGCCCCCGAGTTCTATGCCCCGCTGCGAGAGCTGGGCGCCCACTATCACGCCAAGGCCCAGGCCATCGGCGCCGCCGAACAGCTGCTCGAATTCCTGGAGGCCGAGGTCGCCGAACCCGCCAGCGGCAGCCTGCCCTTTGCGGCCACCCGCCCGATCCGGGTCGAGGCCCGGGGCCTGGAGGTGCTGAGTGCCGAGGGCAAGGTGCTGGTCGGTCCCCTCGATTTCACCCTGGCGCCCGGCTCGCGCACCGCCCTGGTCGGGGTCAGCGGGGCGGGCAAGAGCTCTCTGGTCAACGCCCTGCTCGGTTTCGCCCCCTATCGCGGCGAGCTCAAGGTCGATGGCCAGGAGCTGGCCAGCCTGGACATGAGCCAGTGGCGTCTAAGCCTGGGCTGGCTCTCCCAGAATCCACAGCTGTTTCATGCCTCCTTGCGCGACAACCTGTTGCTGGCCAGGCCCACGGCCAGCGACAGCGAGCTGGAAGAGGCCCTCAAGGGGGCCCAGGCCTGGGAGTTTGCCAGAGAGAAGGGGCTCGACTACCCCCTCGGCGATCAGGCCGGTGGTCTCTCCGTCGGTCAGGCCCAGCGCCTGGCCCTGGCCCGTACCCTGCTCAAGTCCACCCAGCTGATGGTGCTGGATGAGCCAACCGCCAGCCTGGATCGACTCTCGGAGCGGGCCATCATGGCGAGCCTGGAGCAGGCGATGGCGGATCAGACCCTGTTGATGATCACCCACAGACTCGATCAGCTCAGCACCATGGATCAGATCCTGGTGCTGGCCGATGGCAACCTGGTCGAACAGGGTCACTATCGCCCCCTGAGCGAGGGGCAGGGCCCCTTCGCCCAGCTCTTGTCCCAACGCGCCGGGGGATCTCTCGATGACTGATTTACTGCCGTTTCTGCGTCTTTATCGCCAGCACTGGCTGAGCCTCTCCCTGGGCTTGCTGCTCGCCCTGGTCACCCTGGTGGCCGGCATGGGACTGCTCTCCCTCTCCGGCTGGTTCCTCTCCGCCGCCGCCGTGGCCGGTATGGCGGTCGCCAGCCGCGACACCTTCAACTACATGACCCCGGCCGGTGGGGTGCGTTTTTTCTCCATCGTCCGTACCGCGGGTCGCTGGGGGGAACGAGTGGTCAGCCATGACGCCACCTTCCGGGTGCTGACCCGGCTGCGGGTCTGGTTCTGGCAAAAGCTCTCCCCGCTCTCCACCGGCGCCCTGGCCGGTTTTCGCCAGGCGGATCTGCTCAACCGACTGGTGGCCGACATCGACGCCATGGACCACGTCTACCTGCGCCTGCTCACCCCCATAGGGGCGGCCCTGCTAAGCTGCGCCGGCCTGGTCTTCTTCCTGTCGTTTTTTGACGGCCGCCTCGCCCTGATCCTCGGCGCCATCCTGCTGTTTGGCATGCTGGCCCTGCCCCTGGTGTTCTTCTTCGCCGGCCGCAGCCCAGGCCAGGCCCTCATCGCCGGCAAGGCGCGGCTGCGCACCCGGCTGGTGGATTACCTGGACGGTCAGGCCGAACTGCAGATGTTCGCCGCCGCCCCCCAGGTGCTGGCCGAGCTGCAAGAGGCCGAGCAGGCCCTGATCCGCGCCCAGGCCCGCATGGCCCGGGTGAGCGGCCTGGCCAATGCCAGCGTCCAGCTACTCAGCGGCTGGACCCTGACCCTGATGCTCTGGCTCGCCGGTCACGGGGTGGGAGGCGCGGTGCCGGATCCCAAGACGGCCCTCATGGTGTTCGCGACCCTGGCAAGCTTCGAGGCCCTGCTGCCCCTGGCCGGCGCCTTCCAGCACCTCTCCACCAGCCTGGCCTCGGCCCGCCGCCTCAACGAGATACTGCAAGATGCCCGTCCCCCCGTCTGGGGGCCCCACACCCGGCGCGCCGAAGGGGGGGCCTTGCAGCTGAACGAGCTCCACTTCGCCTACCCGGGCAATCCCCAGCCCGTGCTGCACGGCTGCTCTCTCACCTTGCAGGCCGGCGAGAAGCTGGCACTGCTGGGCCAGACAGGTTGCGGCAAATCCACCCTGATGGGGCTGCTGACCCGGGAGTGGACGCCCCAGTCCGGCCAGATCCGGCTGGCCGGGATCCCGCTCACCGACTACAGCGAGGAGGCCCTGCGCGCCTCCCTCTCCGTAGTGAGCCAGCGGGTGCATCTGTTTGCCGCCACCCTGCGAGACAACCTCATTCTGGCGGCGCCCGAGGCCAGCGATGCCCGGCTGACCGAGGTGCTGCAACAGGTCGGCCTCGATACCCTGCTCAAGGATGGGGCCGGTCTGGATGCCTGGCTCGGGGATGGCGGTCGTCCCCTCTCCGGTGGGGAGCGCCGCCGGATCGGCATCGCCCGCGCCCTGCTGCACGATGCCCCGCTCTGGCTGCTGGACGAGCCCACCGAAGGCCTCGACAGCCGCACCGAGCGCGACATCATGGCACTGCTGATGAAACTGGGCGCCGATCGGGCCATATTGCTCATCTCCCACCGCCTGACGGGTCTGGCGCAGATGGACAGGATAGCCCTGATGGAGGAGGGCCAGATCCGGCTGTGCGCCCCTCACCAGGCCCTGCTGGCGGACGACTACTACCAGAGCCTGCATCGGCGGCTGGCCCCGGCCTGATCGCCATCCACCCAGGTCCGGCTCCCCGGGCCGTCAGATAAAATAGGGGCTGGTCGCCGGTGGCGACTGGCCCCTATAATGTCGCCCTCACTGATCAACAAGATGCCCATATGAAACGCCTGATCCTGATGATGCCCCTGCTCGCCTCCGGCTGTGCCAACTTCGCCTTCAACAGCAACCTGGACAAGGAGAACTTCGATGAGTACTTCAAGCCGGGCCGCGTGACCATCTACGATCAGGCCGATCTGGCCGAACTCAACTACCTCTACCTCGGCACAGTGGAAGGGGAATCCTGCCAGAGCGATGCCAACCAGCCGATCCCCAATGCCGGGGAGGCGCGCACCCTGGCCCGACGCCGGGCGGCCGACATGGGAGGCAACGGCATCACCATCGACAAGTGCGCCGAGTACAGCGATGTCCCTGGCTGCCTCAAGCAGGTCATCTGCTACGGTCAGGCCCTCAAGGTCGCCGAACAGAAATGAGTCCCGACCCCGGCCTGGCCGGGGTTTCTGTTTCTTCCTCTCCCGGATCAACCCTGCCGCCCCCGGTTGACCCGCCCCCTCCACCGGGAGCAGGGTGGAGGCAAGCCGCCCCCAGGCGAGGCACAGCCTGGCCCTGCTTGCGGCCCCATCCCACCATACGGATTTCGCCATCGGCTGCTACTGCGAGCAGGAGGCCCACTGCCACCGCGCCGTGCTGCGCCAGTGGCTCGTCGCGCTGGGGGCCAGCCTGGCCTGATGCCGGGCCTACCAGAGATCGATCAGGGTCAGCAGCAAGATCCCCAGGGCCGCCCCCAGCATGCTGGTGAAGGTGAGTACCATGCCCAGGATCCGGAACCTGAACTCCTCTTTGGGCTGACTGATGCCATAGGCATGCAGGCTGCGGCCACACAGCAGAAGCAGCGACAGCCCGTGCACCAGAAGGACGGGGCCGCCCAGGCCGTCGAGAAAGAGGATGAGCAGCAGGCACAGGGGCACGTATTCGGCGAAGTTGCCATGGGCACGGATGGCGCGGGTGAGCCGCGGCTCCTGCCGGTCCCCCACCGCCACCTGAAGCTGGCGACGCAAGCGCACCACCCTCAGGCTCAGATAGACAAACAGGCAGGCCAGCAGGGCGGCATAGGGGGCGACTATCATAGGGGCTCCTCCAAGATGAGCGGGGACGATCAGTGGCAGCACTGTGGCAGCACTATAGCCGCGCCGCTCTCCCCTGGCGATGGCGCCCGCCTCGGCCCAGTCATGCCTTTTGCAGGGAACTGTGCTAGATTGCCCCCGATTTTCTACCCTCTCCATTTTGCTTGGGCCGCGCCGCGTGAAATTCGACATCGATACCCTGGGGGTGATCCACTCCCCCTACAAGGAGAAGTTTGCCATCCCTCGCCAACCCGGCCTGGTCACCGCCAGCCGCGCCCGGCTCGAGTTGCTGCCCCCCTACGATCAGCCCGACGTGCTGCGGGGCATAGAGCAATTCTCCCATCTCTGGCTCAGCTTCGTGTTTCACCAGACCATGGATCAGGGCTGGCACCCCACGGTGCGCCCGCCGCGCCTGGGTGGCAACGAGCGGGTCGGCGTGTTCGCCACCCGTTCCACCTTTCGTCCCAACCCGCTGGGACTGTCAGTGGTGGAGCTGCTCGGGGTAGGCCGCGAGCGTGGCAAGTTGTGGCTGGATCTGGGGGCCGTGGATCTGCTGGACGGCACCCCCATCGTCGACATCAAACCCTACATCCCCTACGCAGACAGTCTGCCCCATGCCCGGGGTGGCTTCGCCCCCGAGGCCCCCACCCCGCCGCTCACCGTGCGTTTCAGCCCAGAGGCGGAGCAGCAGCTGCAACCCTGGCGCCAGGCCCACCCCGAGCTGCGCCAGCTGGTGAGCGAGGTGCTGGCCCAGGATCCCCGTCCCGCCTACAAGCAGGGCAAACCGGACGACAAGGTCTACGGGGTTCGCCTGTTCGAGCTCAATGTGCGCTTTCGCATCCAGGAACCCGAGTGCGAAGTGCTGGCCATAGAGCCCGCCTGATCCTCTGCGCCGGGTCAGGCTTATCCCACAACACCCCATAAAGAAGGGCTCATAAAGAGCCCTTTTTCTGACATCATCCCGACGGCGAGACGTCCCCTCACCCCCGCTCGAGCAACAGGCTGCCGATGGAATAACCGGCCCCGAACGAGCAGAGCACGCCGCGGGCACCGCTCGGCAGATCCTGCTGATGCAGATGGAAGGCGATGATGGATCCGGCCGAGCTGGTGTTGCCGTAACGGTCCAGGATCACCGGGGCCTCCTCCTGGCTGGCGTCGTGGCCCAGCAGCTTGCGGGCGATGAACTGGTTCATGGTGAGGTTGGCCTGATGCAGCCAGAGCCGGCTCAGGCCATCGACTGCCCAGCCCTGGGCGGCCAGCTGATCGGCTATCTGATCGCACACCAGGGGCAGCACCTCCTTGAACACCTTGCGCCCCTGCTGGCGAAACAGCTTGTCATCGGCAAAGCGGGTGCGGGGGCTGAGCCGGTTGAGGAAGCCGAAGTTGTTGCGGATGTTGTTGGAGTATTGGGTGGTCAGCTTGCTGGCCACCAGATGCCAGGGCTTGGCCACCCTGCAATCCTCCGCGCGCTCCAGCAGCACGGCGGTGCAGGCATCGCCGAAGATGAAGTGGCTGTCCCTGTCACGAAAATTGAGGTGACCCGAGCAGATCTCGGGGTTGACCACCAGCGCCAGTTTCGCCGTGCCCGCCGCCAGCAGATCCGCCGCCGTCTTGATGCCGAAGGTGGCCGAAGAGCAGGCCACGTTCATGTCAAAGGCCATGCCGGCCGCCCCCAGATAGTGCTGCAGTTCGATGGCGAGCGCCGGGTAGGGACGGGGCATGTTGGAGGCCGCAACCATGACCAGATCGATCTCCTCGGGCCTGCGCCCGGCCGCGAGCAGCGCCTGCTCGGCGGCGGCGACCGCCATCTCCACCATGATGCTGGGCTGATCGTCGGGGCGCTCCGCCAGCAGCGGCTGCATGATGTCCGGATCCAGCACCCCCTCCCTGCTCATCAGATAGCGGCTCTTGATGCCGGACGCCTTCTCGATGAAGTCGCTGCTGGAGTGCTGCCTGGCCGCGAGCTGACCGGCATCGATGGCGGAGGCGTTCTCCTCGTTGTAGAGATCCACATACTGGTTGAAGGCATCGACCAGCTCCTGGTTGCTGACGGCAAAAGGCGGGGTATAGAGGCCGCTGCCGCTGATCACTATCTGGGTCATCTTTGCTCCTGTGCCGGGTTGGTTCCCGGCTTATCGGGGTCGAGGCGGGCGGGACGGCGACAGGTGAGGCGCAGGCCCGCCCCAGCGCCACCGTGGCCCAAGGGGTCGTTATAACCGGGTACCCGGCATGGGTCGGCGATTAATTCAGACGAGAGGGTATAAACCCTATATCTTGTAATAACATATTGTTATAACAAAACGTCACTTCTCATTCAGGAATCTCAGAGTAATCTTGTTTCATCGCCGTAACAAACAGGGATAGCACCATGAGCAAGATTTTTGAGGACAACAGCCAGACCATAGGTCAGACCCCGCTGGTTCGTCTCAACCGTGTTACCAAGGGCCGCGTGCTGGCCAAGATCGAGAGCCGCAACCCCAGCTTCAGCGTCAAGTGCCGCATCGGCGCCAACCTGATCTGGGATGCCGAGAAGCGCGGCGTCCTGACCCAGGGCAAGGAGATCATCGAGCCTACCAGTGGTAACACCGGCATTGCCCTGGCCTTCGTGGCGGCCGCCCGTGGCTATCCCATCACCCTGACCATGCCGGCCACCATGAGCCTGGAGCGCCGCAAGCTGCTCAAGGCGCTCGGCGCCAACCTGGTGCTGACCGAAGGGCCCCTCGGCATGAAGGGTGCCATCGCCAAGGCCAACGAGATCCTCGAATCCGAGCCGGGCAGGTACGTGCTGCTGCAGCAGTTCGAGAACCCCGCCAACCCCGAAATCCACGAGCAGACCACGGGCCCCGAGATCTGGGACGCCACCGATGGCGAGGTGGATGTGTTCGTGGCGGGCGTGGGCACCGGCGGCACCATCACCGGGGTCTCCCGCTACATCAAGCAGACCAGAGGCAAGGCCATCGTCTCGGTGGCGGTCGAACCCTCCGAGTCCCCCGTCATCAGCCAGAAGCTAGCGGGTGAAGAGATCAAGCCCGGTCCCCACAAGATCCAGGGCATAGGCGCCGGCTTCATCCCTGGCAACCTGGATTTGAGCCTGCTGGACCGCGTCGAACAGGTGAGCAGCGAGGAGTCCATCGAGATGGCTCGCCGCCTGATGGAGGAGGAAGGCATCCTGGCCGGTATCAGCTCCGGCGCCGCCGTGGTGGCTGCCGCCCGTCTGGCCGAGCTGCCGGAGTTCGCCGGCAAGACCATCGTCGTCGTGCTGCCGAGCGCCGCCGAACGCTACCTCTCCAGCGCCCTGTTCGCCGGCGTATTCAGCGAGCAGGAACTGCAACAGTAAGTGATCTTGGTTTCCATAAAAGTGGCGCCCCGGGTGGGCGCCGTTTTTTTTTACGCTAAACTTGTCGCCAAACAGTGCCAGTCGACCCCCTTATTTTTTGGGGTAAAATAACAAGGGTTGCTGCCACAAAAAAAGCAGACATTCTGTGATAAATCTCATATCCTGTGCGGCGTAACGCACCTTTTGCGGGTCAGGTATCACAAAGTAACAAAGTGTTATTTTTCGTTATAAAATAACGAAGAGCCAGATACAGCGCGGCTTGCAACACTTTGTCTCGGGAAACCTGGCAGAGACTGCAAATACTGAACAGAAAGTTGACCTGGATTAAGCTCTTGCGGGTCTGATTTCGTTACTTTACAACATATGCATACTTAAACGGTCGAATAGCGCGGCGTCAAGGCGGCCTGTTGACCATAAAATATCAATAATATGGGGTGAACCATGTACGAGAAGTCTGTTGTTATCACTGCTGAAAACGGCCTGCACACCCGTCCGGCAGCGCAATTCGTAAAAGAAGCCAAAGAATTCCAAAGCGAGATCACTGTGGTCTCCGGTGGCAAGTCCGCCAGCGCCAAGAGCCTGTTCAAGCTGCAGACCCTGGGCCTGACCAAGGGCACCAACGTCACCATCCAGGCCGATGGCCCGGATGCCAAGCAAGCCGTTGACAAACTGGTTGCCCTGATGGACGAGCTGGAGTAATCCGGCTTTAACTCCTCCCCCACAGTCGTTTTAATAGGAAGGATTATGATATCTGGCATTCTTGCGTCCCCCGGTATCGCATTCGGTAAGGCGCTTCTTCTGAAAGAAGATGAAATCGTTATCAATCAGGGCAAGATCCCTGCCGAACAGATTGACGCCGAGATCAACCGCTTCCTCGAAGCGCGCACCAAGTCAGCCGCCCAGCTGGAAGCCATCAAAGAGATGGCCGGTCGCACCTTCGGTGAGGAAAAAGAGGCCATCTTCGAAGGCCACATCATGCTGCTCGAAGATGAGGAGCTGGAAGGGGATATCAGATCCTTCATCAAGGACAACAAGGCCTCCGCTGACAAGGCCATCTATGAGGTCATCGAGCAATACGCCAAGATGATGGCCGACCTGGATGATCCCTATCTGCGGGAGCGCGCCACCGATTTTCGTGATATCGGCACCCGTCTGGTGAAGAACGCGCTGGGCATCGCAGTGGTCAACCTGAGTACCATAGACGAAGAAGTCATCCTGGTCGCCAACGATCTGACTCCGTCCGAAACCGCTCAGATCAACCTGAAATACGTGCTGGGTTTCGTCACCGACATCGGTGGCCGTACCTCTCACACCTCCATCATGGCCCGCTCCCTGGAGCTGCCGGCCATCGTGGGCACCAACGATATCACTCGCCGCGTCAACAATGGCGATCTGCTGTTGCTCGATGCGATCAACAACCAGGTCGTCATCAATCCGAGCCCCGAGCAGCTGGCCAAGTTCAAGGAACACCAGGCCCAGTTCCAGGCCGAGAAAGACGAGCTGGCCAAGCTCAAGGATCTGCCCGCCATCACCCTCGATGGCCATCAGGTCGAAGTCTGCGCCAACATAGGTACCGTCAAGGATACCGAGGGTGCCATCCGTAACGGCGCCGAAGGCGTGGGTCTGTACCGTACCGAGTTCCTGTTTATGGACCGCGATGCGCTGCCGACCGAAGACGAGCAGTTCAAGGCCTACAAAGAAGTGGCAGAGGCCATGCCGGATCAACCGATCATCGTCCGCACCATGGACATCGGTGGCGACAAAGAACTGCCCTACATGAACTTCCCGAAAGAGATGAACCCCTTCCTGGGCTGGCGTGCCGTGCGTATTTTCTTCGATCGCGAAGACATCATGCACGCCCAGCTGAAGGCCATCCTGCGTGCCTCCGCCTTCGGCAAGCTGCGCATCATGTTCCCGATGATCATCTCCGTCGAAGAGTTCCGCAGCCTCAAGGCCACGGTGGAACAGCTCAAGGCTGAACTGCGCGCCGAAGGTAAAGCCTTTGATGAATCCATCGAAGTGGGTATCATGATCGAGACCCCGGCCGCTGCCGTGATGGCTCATCATCTGGCCAAGGAAGTGGATTTCTTCAGTATCGGTACCAATGACCTGACCCAGTACACCCTGGCGGTCGACCGTGGTAACGAGATGATCTCCGCCATGTACAACCCGCTGTCACCCTCCGTCCTGACCCTGATCAAGATGGTGATCGATGCGTCCCATGCCGAAGGCAAGTGGACCGGCATGTGTGGTGAACTGGCAGGTGACGAACGCGCCACCCTGTTGCTGCTGGGCATGGGTCTGGATGAATTCTCCATGAGCGCCATCTCTGTGCCGCGCATCAAGAAACTCATTCGCAACACCAACTTCGAAGATGTGAAGGCCATGGCCGAGCAAGCATTGAGCTATGCCACCGCCGCCGAAATCGAAGCCTGTGTAGATAACTTTATAAAGCAGAAAGCAGTCTGCTAAGATCGGCTGCAAACAGCGACAATCATCTTTAGGAGCTTTTACTATGGGTCTGTTCGATAAACTGAAGAAGCTAGTTTCCGATGACAGCTCTGACACCGGCGGCATCGAAATCTTTGCCCCCCTGTCTGGCGAAATCGTCCCCATCGAAGATGTGCCTGACGTGGTATTCGCCGAGAAGATCGTGGGTGATGGCATCGCCATCAAGCCGGCTGGCAACAAGATGGTCGCACCGTGCGACGGCACCATCGGCAAGATCTTCGAGACCAACCACGCGTTCTCGCTGGAATCTGACACTGGCATCGAGCTGTTCGTTCACTTCGGTATCGACACCGTCGAACTGAAAGGCGAGGGCTTCACCCGTATCGCTCAGGAAGGCCAACAGGTCAAGAAAGGCGACACCATCATCGAGTTCGATCTGGCCCTGCTGGAAGAGAAAGCCAAGTCTACCCTGACCCCGGTTGTCATCTCCAACATGGATGAGATCAAGGAGCTGATCAAGATGACCGGCGCCGTGACCGTGGGTGAAACCCCGGTGATCCGCATCAAGAAATAAGGCGCCCCTGGCCCTGCGTCAGTGACCGCAATAAAAAAACCGAAGCCTGGCGCTTCGGTTTTTTTATAGGCAGCCCATGCTTGTCCACCGCACGCCCTCCCTTGTACTCAACAAAAAGGCCCCGATCATCGGGGCCTCTTGTCATGGGCGACGCATTCGTTCAGGGCATGACCACTCGGCTCTCGCCGCCGCCTAAGGCCTCCACCCTCACCTGCACACCGATGCGCTCCACCAGGGTCTGGACGTGGGAGATGACCCCGATCTGGCGGCCGGCCGCCTGCAGGGAGTCGAGGCTCGCAAGCGCCAGATCCAGGCTGTCGGGATCCAGGGTACCGAAGCCCTCGTCGATGAAGAGTGACTCCACCTGGGTCTGGCGTGACGAGAGGCTGGAGAGGGCCAGCGCCAGGGCCAGGGAGACCAGGAAGCTCTCACCACCGGAGAGGGAATCCACGGAACGCACCTCGTCCCCCATGTCGAGATCCACCACCTGCAGCGCCAGATCGGTGCCGGGCACCCGCTCCAGTCGATAGCGCGGCGACAGCTCCCCGAGCTGGGCATTGGCCTCCAACAATAGACGTTCCAGGGTGAGGCTCTGGGCGAAGGTGCGCAGCTTGGCGCCGCTGGCCGAGCCGATGAGATCACTGAGCCGCTGCCAGTGATCCGCCACCCCTTGCTGGGCGGCCAGCGCCGCCTGCAGGCTGCCCGCCTTCTGCGCCGCCGCCTCGGCCTGGGCCAGGGTGCTCTTGCACTGGAACAGCTGCTCGTCGAGCTCGCGGCAGTGGGTCTCGCAGCCCGCCAGTTCCTCGGCGAGGGCCTCGGCCGTGAGGGCAGCAAGCGCCCCATGATGCACCCGATAGTGCGCCAGCTTGGCCTCCTCCTGGGCCTGCGCCCGCTGGCGTTCGGTCAGCCGGGTGCGGGCCTCGGCCAGGGCATCGTCCAGCGCCTGCAGGGCGGTGCGGCGAGCCCTGAGTGCGTCGGGCGTGATGGCCAGCAGGCGACGCAGATCGTACTCGGCTATCCCGAGCGCCGTGACGTGCGCCGCCCAGCGCGCCAGCGCCTCGAGCCGCCCCTGGCGGCTCCTCTCCCGCTCCTGCTCAAGGTGAGTCAAACGGGCCTTGAGCTCGCTGTGACGCTCCCTCGCCGTGGCCAGGGCTGCCACCGCCTCCTCGTGCTGGCTGGCGGCCAGCTGCAGCCGCTGCTGCCACGCCTGTTCGACCTGGGCGACGGTGCGCCCTCCCAGGCAGGCCTCCCGGCTGGCCAGCAGCCCCTGGCGCTGCTGCTCGGCCTCCTTGTACTCCTGCTCGAGTCGTTGCAGCTGCGCGCTCTGGCTCTGCACCCGCGCCTCCTGGGCGCTCAAGGCGGGAGTCAGGCTGGCAAGCTCGTTGCCAAGCTGCTCCCACTCACTCTGCCCGCGCAGATAGTCTTCGCAGATCTGCTGCCACTCCTGCCACTGCCGGCTGCCGAGCCACTGGTGCCGGGACTCTGCCCCCATCTGCTCATCGAGGCGAGCCTCCCCCTGTGCCAGGCGCTGGCGCAGGGTCGCTTCCTGTTCGGCCAGCGCCTTGAGCTCGGCCTCCCAGGCTACCTGCTGACGCTCGGCCTCCTGCCACTGCTGCTCGAACTGCTGCTGACGGGCGGTCAACTCGCTCAGCTGGGCCCGCAGCGCCACCAAGGCCTGCTGCCCCTGCTGGGCCTGCTGCAGTTGCCGTGCGCCGACAGCCAGCGCCTGCTCCAGCGCCTCCCCTTGCGCCACCAGCTGTGCCAGCAGGCCGCTCCACTGTGCCGGCGTCTGACACAGGAGCAGCCCCTGATCCAGCAGGCTCTCCCCCCCCAGCTGCGACCAGCGCAGACTCAGCTGCTCGGATCTGGCCTCCAGTTCGGGAAGATGCTGCTGGCGAACGGCCAGCTGGCGCCCCAGTTCGGCCCGTTCCCCCTCCCCTTGAATGTGTTGATGAGTGAGCCGCTCCCACTCCAGATCCAGCTGGCTGACCCGCTCGGCCAGCTGAGTCAGGATGCCGGCCACCTGGGGTTGATGCCGGGTGTAGGGATGCGCCTCGGCGCCGCAGAGCGGGCACGGACTCCCCTCCTGAAGCTCGTGGCGATACTGCGCCAGGCTGGCCACGGCCCGGGCCTGCTCCAGGGCATGGCGCGCCTCGCTCCGCTGAAGTCCAAGGCGCTCGAGCGCCGGGACCAGCGCCTCATGCTGCTCGGTGAGCCGGGCAAGGTGCTGGGCAAGCTGCGCCATCTCCTGCTGCAACCGCGCCTGCTGCTCGCCGTGGTTGCGGCCCGCCTGGGCCAGCTCAAGGAGTTGACCCAGGCGGGCGAGCTGCTCCGTCCTGGCCTGGCGCTGCTCCTGCGCCCTGGCGACCTCGGTGTCCCACTCCTGGGCTTGCAGCTCATCATGCTGCTGTTGCAGGCGGACGCGGGCCTGTTGCAAGGCGTCGCGCTCCTGCCGCCCCTGGGCTAGCTGGCTGGTGAGATCCCGCAGGGCCTGGCCCTTGTGCTCGCGGCTTTGCAGCACCCGTTGCAACAGCTCCCTGTCTGCCGCCCAGTCCTGCATGGCCGCCAGCAAGGGCTGCCACTGTCGCGCCAGCGGGGCCAGAGCCTTGTGCTGCTCGAGCCAGAGTGCCCACTGCTGGCGGCGCGTCGTCAGTGCCGCCACCTTGTCTGCCTGCTGCCGCCATGCCTGTTGCAGCGCCAGTTGCGCCGTGCGGGCCTGCGCCCCTTGCTGCTGGATCTCCTGCCGCTGCTGGCTCTTCTCCTCGAGCCGGGTATCGAGTTCCTGGGCCCGTTTGAGTTCGGGTTGCAGGGCCCCCCACTCGCGCTCGGCGGCTATCTTGTCCGCCAGCCGCTGCTGCTCGGTCAGCTCGGCCCGCTGCCGGGCCTGCTCCCCCTGCTCGAGCTCGGGGCCCAGCTGGCCTATCAGCTGATCTTGCTGCTGCAACGTCAGGGTGAGGCGGGCCAGTTCGTCGTGGTCGGCGCGGGCCACCTGGGCCTGCTCGGCGCGGGCGAACGCCTCCCGCTCGGGGGCGGCTTCGTCATGGGCGGCCTCGGCGGCGGCCAGCGCCGCCTCCCCCTCCCGGCAGGCCTGCTGCTGGGCGGCAATCCGTTCATTGAGATCCCGCAGTGCCTGCAACAGCTGACGCTGCTGCTGCTCCTGCTTGAGGCGGGTGGCGAGGCTTATCTGCTGGGCCGCCCACTGCTCACGGGTCTCCTCGTCCATCAGCGCCACGTCGCCGAGGCGTTGCTGGAGGGCAGAGAGTGCCTGCTGCTCCGCTCGGGCGCGCTCATGGGTCTGGATGGAGATGGCGGAGTAGAGCTCGGTGCCGGTCATCCGTTCGAGCAGGGCGGAGCGCTCGTCGGCGCTCGACTTGAGGAAGGCGGCAAACTCCCCCTGGGGCAGGATGACGGCGCGGCGAAACTGCTCCCAGGAGAGCCCCACCAGCTCGTCGATGCGCTCTTGCAGCTCCCGCTTGCTGCCACTGAACACCTGGCCGGACTCAACGTCGGTCAGGCTGCGCTCCTGGGGCTGAAAGCGCCCCTCGGCGCGATTGCGGGCGCGGCGCACCGCCCAGCGGGCCAGATAGACGCGGCCATCGCAGCCGCGAAACTGCACCTCGGCACAGCCGCTGGCGTGGCCGCGACTGAGGATGTTTCTAACATCATTTGCTGTTAATTTTTCTTTTTCGTCTTCATCCGCTCGACCAATTTTTTCGACATTCTGACGCATTCCTATCAAACGCGGCATCCTGTCATAGAGCGCCAGGCAGATGGCGTCGAGCAGGGTGCTCTTGCCGGCGCCGGTATTGCCGGTGATGGCAAACAGACCGGCCGCCCCCAGCGCCCCACCGGCAAAATCGATGGTGAATTGACCGGTCAGGCTGGCGAGGTTCTCACCACTCAAAGAGAGGATCTTCATACGCCACACGCCTCCATCCATACCGACCCGATATCGCGCGTGCTCTTGCCCCCATCAGCCCGGGTATAGCCGGTGATGGCAAACAGACCGGCCGCCCCCAGCGCCCCCCTGGCAAAATCGATGGCAAAGGGGCCGGTCAGGCTGGCCAGATTCTCCCCTGACAGCGACAAGATTTTCATGAGTTGGCCTCCTTCACCTGCTCCAGGATCTCTTCAAACGAGGCCAGCAACGCGGCCTCCGGCTCCCCCTCGAACTGGCGCTGATAGCAGAGCCGGAACACCTCGGTGGGGGGAAGTTCATCCAGCCTTCGCCGCGCGCAGCCATCGGCCAGCCCCTGGCCCGAGCCCTGATAGCTGGTGGTGATACGGGCCAGGCGCACCGGTTTGCCCGCCATGGCCGCCAGGATGCGCTCGCGGATGCGCGCCTCGGGTTTGGGCAAACGCAGCCGCACCTCGAGGAAGGGCTGGGCCTCCTGGGGGCGGCCTGGCAGTTCGAGCGACTCGATGGCGGCCAGCGCCTCGTCGAGACCGCTTTGGGGCAGGCGGATCATCTCCACCGCGCGGGGCACCGGGATCCGCTCAAGCCGGGCCAATTTCCCCCCCTCAAACGTCACCTCCAGCACCTGATGGTTGTAATTTGCCTCGGCGAGCGAGAGCGGTAGCGGCGAGCCACTGTAGTGCACCCCCTCGGCCGGGCTCTGGGCCAGGTGCAGGTGGCCAAGGGCGGTGTAGTCGGCGGCGGCAAACAGCTCGGCTGGCAGGGCATGCTGGTTGCCGCCGAGCACCCGCCGCTCGGAGAGCTCGGAGAGCTGGCCCGCCGCCAGGTAGGCGTGGCCCATGGCGATCAGGGCCTGGCCGGGCTCGCAGCGCGCACGTCCCTCGGCCAGCACCGCCTCATACACCTGGTGCACCCCTTCGATCAGCCGATCCTGTCCCTCCTCGAGCCCTTCGGGGCGCAGATCGCTGCTGCGCAGGAACGGCACGGCGGCGCACCAGGCGGCCACCTCGCCATCCTTGCCCCGCAGCGGCACCAGCAGACGGTCGGTCTCGAGGCGCCCCTCGTCATCGCGGCTGATGCTGCCCACCAGATGCAGGTCGAAGGCACGCAGCAGCTCGTGGGGGGCATCCAGCTTGGAGGGGGAGTCGTGGTTGCCGCCGATGAGCACCATGTCCAGGGCGGGATGCTCGGCGCGCAGCCGCGCCAGGAAACGGTAGAGCTGCTGCCAGGCGCTGGCGGGGGGGTTGGCGGTATCGAACAGATCCCCTGCTACCAGCAGGGCATCTATCTGGCGCACCTTGATGATGTCGGTCAACCAGTCGAGGAAGGCGTCGTGTTCGAAGCGGCGATCGTGGCCATGGAGTTGATGGCCCAGATGCCAGTCGGCGGTATGGAGGATTTTCATTGGATCGGGACTCGGTCGCGGGGTGCCATGGGCGAATGTCGTCAACATGGTGCCTGAGCCCGCGCCTTTCAAGCAAGGGCGGGAGGGATTCAGGCGCCGAACCAGTGCATCCGGTACTGGCCGTGGCCGGTCAGGGGATCCTGCGCCTCGCCATCTATGATGAAGCCGTGCTGACGATAGAAGCGTACCGCAGGTTCATTCTCGGTGAAGACCCTGGCATGGAGGCTGCGGGCCTCCCCTTTGGCCGCCTGGAGCAGGGCATGGCCTACCCCCTGGCCCTGACGCTCGGGACGCACGAACAGGGCGGCCAGGTAGTCGTCGACCAGGGCGATGAAGCCTTGCAGCTCGCCACCCTCCTCATGGACCCAGATCCTGGCCTGCTCGAGGTAACGGGTGCGCAGCTCCTCCTGAGCCTTCCACCAGACCGAGGCATCGACGAAATCATGGGACTGCAATGACGCCAACAACCAGATCTCGACGATGCCATCCATATCCTCTGCCCGACTCGCTCTGAGCATACCCTCATCCTTATCCCTGACTCGCCTGCTGGCAGTCTAGGAGACTTTTTCCCCCCTTCTGCGTCGAGCCCTCATGGCCTGTGAGCCGCATCCGATTTTTTTCCCGGGAGTGATTGGTCGATCACAAAGCGCCGCTTTGCAGTACAATGCCCGCCGGACAATTTTGACGACCGAGGACGCCATGTGGTTTAAGAACCTGCAGATTTATCGCTTTACCCGCCCCTTCGACCTGACCGTCGACCAGCTGGAGCCCCAGCTCGAGGCCTGCGCCTTCACCCCGTGCGGCAGTCAGGACATCTCCCGGTTCGGGTGGGTCAAGCCGCTGGGCAAATTCGGTTCGACCCTGACCCACAGCGCGGCGGGTCACATCCTCATCTGCGCCCGCAAGGAAGAGAAGATGCTGCCGGGCACAGTGGTCAAGGAGATGCTGGCGGAGAAGGTGGAAGCGATCGAATTCGAGCAGGGCCGCGCCCTCAAGAAGAAGGAGAAGGAGGCGCTGAAGGAGGAGATCATGCACACCCTGCTGCCCCGCGCCTTCAGCCGCACCAGCCAGACCTTCGCCTGGATCAACCCCGCCGACAATCTGCTGGTGGTGGACGCAGGCTCCGCCAAGAAGGCGGACGATCTGCTGGCCCTGCTGCGCAAGAGCATAGGCTCACTGCCCGTGGTGCCGGTGGCCCTCAAGAATCCGCCCGAGATCACCATGACCGAGTGGCTCAACGAGGGCAACCTGCCCGCCGCCTTCACCCTGGAGGACGAGGCCGAGCTGCGCAGCGCCATGGAGCACGGCGGCATCATCCGCTGCAAGCAGCAGGATCTGATGAGCGACGAGATCAAGAATCACCTGGCCAACGACAAGCTGGTGACCAAGCTGGCCTTGAACTGGGGCGAGACACTGAGCTTCGTGCTGGGGGATGACCTCTCCATCAAGCGCCTCAAGTTCAGCGAAGAGCTGCGCGAGCAGAACGACGACGTCACCAGCGAGGATCCCGCCGCCCGTCTGGACGCCGACTTCGCCCTGGTGACCGCCGAGCTGGCCCAGTTCATCCCGGCGCTGTTTGCCGCCCTGGGTGGGGAAGAGCAGAGCCTCTGAGTTGTCCCCTGCCTGTAAAAAAACCGCCTCGGCGGTTTTTTTGATCCCGGGTGACGAGCCTGCACCTCAGAGCGCGCCGCGGGCCTGCAGCAGGCGATGCAACCGCTCGGCCAGGGCGAGGTACCCCTCGCCATTGAGGTGCACCGCATCGGACTTGAGCGCCGGGCTGCGCAGCAGCTCCCCGATGCTGTCGTTGTCCAGCACCAGTCCGTACTCTTGTGCCAGCTCCTCGTAGAGGGGGGCGCCATCGGCAAACAGGGACTTGCGGGGCACGGCCACCAGCAACACCTGGGCACCGCTGCCCTGCGCCGCCGCTATCATGGCAGCAAGATTGGCCTTGAGGGCCTCCTCCCCCGTGCCGCGCAAGATATCGTTGCCCCCTTCCAGCAAGATGACCAGGGCGGGCCTGTGCAGGGCCAGCAGCCCGGGCAGGCGGGCCCTGCCCGCCTGGCTCAGCTCCCCCGATACCCCGCCATTGATGACGGGGTGGCCGCTCAGGCTCGCCAATACCCTGGGGTAGCTCTGGGCCGGGGAGGCGCCGCGCCCCTCGGTCAGGCTGTCACCGAAGGCCAGTATGGTCTCCCCCGCCGCCAGGGGCCTGAACCCTGGTTCGCCACAGGCGACCAGCAGCAGGCAGAGTGCCCCTATCACGCCGCTTCTCATCCTCTTCCTCCCCCCACGGGCCATGCCGTCATTGATAGTTTTGTAAGCATTTGAGTATAAAGGCAATCTTTCCATCAGGTTTCAACTGTGCCACATTCGTTATTCCCGTAGAGAAAACAGACAAGGAGAGTGTCATGTCCCTCAAACCCCTCAGCCTGCTGGTTGCCTTCGGCCTGCTCGCCGGCTGCGCCCCTCGGGATGCCTTCCATTATGCCCCGCCGCCCCAGACCCTGATCGCCCCCGAGGCCGCCAGTGGCTGGACCGACAAGCAGGGCTGGCAAGGCAGTGCCTTCATGGTGGCCGCCGCCAACCCGCTGGCGGTGGATGCCGGCTATCAGGTGATCAAGGCGGGCGGCTCTGCGGTGGATGCCGCCATCGCGGTGCAGCTGGTGCTGACCCTGGTGGAGCCGCAATCCTCCGGCATCGGCGGTGGCTCCCTCATGCTGGTATGGGATGGCAAACGGGTGGCGGCCGTGGATGGCCGGGAGACGGCGCCCGCCGCCGCGACAGATCAGCTGTTCATGCGAGATGGCAAGCCGATGGCCTTCTACGACGGTGTGGTGGGTGGGCGCTCCGTGGGCGTCCCCGGCACGGTGCGCGCCCTGGCCCTGGCTCATCAGCGCTATGGCAAGCTGCCCTGGGCCAGCCTGTTCGCGCCCGCCATCACCCTGGCTGAGCAAGGGTTCGTGATAAGCCCCCGTCTCGCCACCCTGCTGGCCAAGGAGCCCTATCTCGCCAAGGACCCGGACGCCCGCGCCTACTTCTACCAGGCGGATGGCACCCCCAAGGCGGCGGGCACCCGACTCACCAACCCGGCCCTGGCCAGGGTGCTGCGTACCCTGGCAAGCGAGGGGGCCGACGCCTTCTACCGCGGCCCCCTGGCCGAGGCCATGGTCACCAAGGTGCGTGCCCACCCGGTCAATCCCGGGGTGCTGGCGGCGACGGATCTGGCCGGTTACAGCGCCAAGTTGCGCGATGGCCTCTGCTTTGACTATCGCCAGAGCGAGGTGTGCGGCTTCCCGACCCCCTCCTCCGGCACCCTGGCCCTCGGCCAGATCTTCGGCATGCTGGAGAGCCGCGACATGGCGGCCCTCACCCCCGTGCGGGGCGCCGATGGCAGGCTCAGCGCCAGTCCGGAGGCCATCCACCTCTACAGCGAGGCGGCACGGCTCGCCTTCGCCGATCGCAACCAGTATGTGGCGGACATGGACTTCGTCAGCGTGCCGGTGGCCGGCATGCTGGATAAAGGCTACCTGGCGCAGCGGGCACGCCTCATCGGACAGACATCCATGGGCACCGCCAAGCCTGGCACACCTCCCCTGGCCATCGCCCGTGGCAAGGACGCCACCCCCGAGCTGCCCTCCACCAGCCATGTCTCCATCGTCGACCGCCAGGGCATGGCGGTCTCCATGACCAGCTCCATCGAGGATGGCTTCGGTTCACGGCTGATGGTCAACGGCTACCTGCTCAACAACGAGTTGACCGACTTCTCCTTCACCTCGGTGGATGCCGCCGGCTTGCCGGTGGCGAACCGGGTGGAGCCGGGCAAGCGGCCACGCTCCTCCATGTCCCCCCTGCTGGTGTTTGACAAGGCAAGCGGCGAGCTCGAGATGAGCCTGGGATCCCCGGGGGGCTCGGCCATCATCAACTATGTGGGCAAGACCCTGCTCGGCACCCAGGATTGGGGCCTGAACCTGCAAGAGGCCATCAACCTGCCCAACTTCGGCAGCCGCAACGGCCCCACCGAACTGGAGCAGGGGCGCACCCCTGCTTTCGTGGTCGATGCCTTGAAAGCCAGGGGGCACGAGGTGGTGTTGAACGAACAGACCTCGGGGCTGCAGGGAGTCGAGCGCAATGCCCAGGGCTGGTTTGGCGCCGCCGATCCGCACCGGGAAGGCATCGCCAAGGGGGAGTGATCCCGGCTCCCCCGCCATGGCTCCTCTCGTGGCGGGGGAAGAGGTGAAGCAGAAGAGGATGATCAGGAACGGGGCAGGCTCACGGTCAGTTGAGCCTGCCCCGTTGCGCTGGCCTGTTGCCACTGCTGGCGTTCTATCCGCTCCAGTCGTGCCGCCTGGGTCTGGGACGTCTGGGCGGGGGCCACGGGCCAACTGGGCAGCGGCCACCAGGGCAGGGTCAGCAGCAGGGCGAACAGGGTTGCAAGATACCAGGCCATGGGGCGCTCCAGCACTGTGGGTTGTCTCACTCTCGATGGCCTATTGTCCCCCTCACCCATGACGGCGATGTGACAGCGCCCATCCTCCCCCAGCCCATACAGTGCCGCTAGTGCAGGTCGTGCTTGTCCAGCAGGCGATAGAGGGTCGCCCTGGAAATGGCGAGCTGACGGGCCACCTCTTCCAGCCGATCGGGAAAACGGGCCAGGGTCTGCAGCAGGGCCTGGCGCTCCGCAGCCTCGCGCACCGCCTTGAGCGAGCCGTCAAACAACAGGGATGCCGAGTTGGACAACTCCAGGTCCTCAGCCTCGATGCAGGGCCCCGCACACATGACAGTAGCCCGCTGCACCCGATTGCGCAGCTCGCGCACATTGCCGGGCCAGCCATAGGCCTGCATGGCCTGACGCGCCTGGTGGGAAAAGGTCAGGGGTCTGCTACCCCGCACCTCGGCCAGGATCTCGTTGGCCAGCAGTTGCACATCATCCCGCCTGTCTCGCAGGGCCGGGGTGCGCAGCCGCACCACATTGAGCCGGTAGTAGAGATCCTCGCGAAAACGCCCCTGTGCAACCGCCTGCTCCACGTCGATATTGGTCGCGGCCACCACCCTGACATCCACGCTGCGCGACGTATGGCTGCCGACCATCTCGATGCACTGCTCCTGCAAGAAGCGCAGCAGGGTAACCTGGTCTTCCAGCGGCAACTCGCCAATTTCATCGAGAAACAGGGTGCCGCCATCGGCCGCTTCGATCTTGCCGATCTTGTGGGCCTGGGCCCCGGTAAAGGCGCCTTTCACATGACCAAACAGTTCTGACTGGATCAGCTGGTGCGGCATGGCCCCACAGTTGACGGCCACGAAGGGCGCTTCTTCCCCGAAGGTGCCGTAGTGCAGCTCCCGGGCCACCAGCTCCTTGCCGGTACCGCTGGGCCCCGTCACCAGCACGGGGAGACGGCAATGCTGCAGTCGCACCATCTGCGCCCTGAGCTGGACGATGGGTTCGCTCTGCCCCTGAATGAGCCGCATCTTGCCAGACAAGGCACTGCGGTGATCCCCGATCAGGCGCGCCATCCCCAGGGCGTGCCCCAGGCTATGGCAGAGACGATCGGCATCGAGAGGGAAGGTATGGAAATCATGGAAGCAGGCGGCAAGCAGATTGCGCAACGCCTCATTGGCCAGTTGATCTCGCTCGACCAACCCTATCCAAAGCCGATTGGGGTGCAGGGCAATGAGCGCGCGCAGGGCGTCATTTTGCACGGGATCTATCACCACCAGCACCAGAGGGTAATCACCATTACGCAGCTTCTCTTCTGCCATGGCCAAGGTGCGCGCCTGAGATAAACGCCACTCTCCCCGAGCAAGCAGAGGCGGAAGGTCTGCACATGGATTGATGACCAGCAATGCTTCTTCCGGCATGTTGAATCCTCCTGTCTTCCGTGCCGATGGCGCCGCCTGTCATCGGCAGGCATATATAGCTAGAGACGATATCAAACGGAACTTAATTGGTGTGTTAATAACGGGGTAACTATAACGCATGCCGGATATAGGCTAATGACACAAAAATAATGAGACGCGAGATATAATGCTGAGAAAAAATAAATGCATTATTAAACATGAGGTTATTGGTCGATAAAATATGTCGCATCTCATAGATGAGATTAAATAACAAAAATCTCAATTTAATTTTTAATTAAAAACATACAGTTATGCCATGGCATGGCCATTGCTATATATTTCACGCCCCCCCTTGGCATGGAGAGAGAGTGTGAAAATATATATTGCATTGGCTGCTTATAACTTATTGCTGTTCACTGCACCATCCCACGCCGAAAATCAGGTCAATTTAGGCCAACAGGCCCTGAGTAATATTCGGGGCAGCATGGGGGTAAACATGGTGTCTGGCAGCAACAACCAGCAGGGAAACCTCGCCGCCATCGCCATTTCCGGGCCCGCTGTCATTCAGTTTAGTCAACAAACTCAAGCCATCTCGGCCCTCAATGGCAGCCAGCGCGTCGCCATCTTCGACTCTGCATTGACCCACAACAAAGGCCTCATTGGCATCAATCAAGGTGCCGGGGAGGCGAACCAACAAGTCAATGCCTTCGCGCTGTCTCTGGGTGACGACACCGGCATAGGCACGGTCACCGACATCAATCTCAGCACCAGTGTCGCCAAATTGCCCGCAGGCAAGGTACCGGCGAACACGACAACCAGCATCTATCTGGATGGCAACGCCCTCGCAGGGAGCAAGGGTGTCATCCAGGTTAACCAGGTCTCAGGACAAGGAAATCAGGCGGTCAATATGGTTTCCCTGCCCCTGACAGGCGCAGTAACGGCATCGCCTTGATGCCGCAAGGGATAGGAGGCCCAACCTGACGCTCCAGGGATAAAAGGAGCCGAAGGCAAGGCCCCCATGGCAAGCTCAATGGAGAGACTCATTATGCGTGGACTTATTTACAGCTCATTAGCCGCCGCGGTCGTCATGGCCATGTCAAGCACCGCATTCGCCAATGACAGAGGTGGTCGAGGCGACAGCGATGAAACCGGTGCCACCCTGACCAAGAAGGTCAAGGTCGAGGTGGATGTGGAATATGATGGTCGAGTCAACGTGGGTGGCTACATCAATGTCAACAAGCTGGGGATGGCCGTGGTGGATAACCAGCAATCCAGCTCCATGATAGGCACCTCCAACTACCGGACCGACAACACGAGCCGGATCAACGGATCCTTCCAGGGCGCATCCGGTAACATCGGTGCCAACGTGGCGGCCGGTGACTCCAACGTACAAGGCAACAGTGCCTCGATCGCAGCCTACGACGAGGTGGATGCCGCGTTCGTGATGGGCCGTGGCTATCCTGGTCAAAACGGGTCTGCGGGCGGTTCATCGGATGCGGAAATCTTCTCCGATCAGAGCGCCAGCCATAACTGGACCACCAACAAGGGTCATCAGAACAAGTCGGGGATCGGTGATGGTGCCTTCGATGGTGCGGCAGGCAACATCGGGGTCAACGTGGCATCCGGCTCGGGCAACGTTCAGGCCAATAACATGGCGGCCACCGTTTCGACCGGCAATATGGCGGTGGCGACCGTCGCCAACAGCCAAAATGTTTCCAGAAACCTCACCACCAACGAAAGCCTGAGCGCGACCAAAACGGTTGACAAGGCCGGCGTTTTCCTCGGTATCAAGGCTTGGGGAGATTACGAGGGCGGTGGTACTGGCAATGACGTCAAAAAAGGCCACGGCCACGACGACAGATACGGCAATAACAACCCGAAAGATGAAGGTAAGTTCGAGTTTGAAGAAGAAGGTGACATCAAGCTGCATGGGTACGCCGTCGGGTATGTTCCCGTGGTCAATACCTACACCAGTCGTGAAACCTTCAACCACGCCACCATCAATGGCGGAGCCTTCAACGGCGCCGTGGGCAACATTGGGGTGAACGTGGCCTCTGGCACCAACAACCTGCAAGCGAACAACCTGTCGCTGGCCGCAGGCTTTGCCAAGTAATCTGTCTATACAGGGGGCCTAGGCCCCCTCTTTTATCTGCTCAAGGAGGAGAAGATGCGCTGGCTACTGCTATTGCTGTTCTGCCATGGTGCCTGGGCAGCCAACCTGCCCATTGGCGATCATCTGCCGGCACTTGGCGGTCTTAACAAGCCAGTTCAGAGCATCATGGAGCGGCGCTTTGCCAATATTGAGCGCCAATATACCGATTTCAGCTGTGGGGCCGCCGCCGTGGCGACCATACTGCGCTACTCCTACGGCCAGGTGACCAATGAACGCTGGGTCATGGATGGCATGATGGCCATGGCCGATCCGGCCCTGGTACAACGTTACGGTTTTTCCATGCTCGACATGAAACAGTATCTGCAAATGCTGGGCATGCGGGTCAGGGGCTATCGACTTGGTGATGAGAAACTGCGCCAGGTGAGGGTACCGACCATAGTCCTCCTCAATATTCGTGGCTATCAGCACTTCGCCGTGCTGCGTGCCATCGACAAACAAGATCGCGTCTATCTGGCCGATCCAGCCCTTGGCAACCGCATCATCTCGTTCAACGAATTCAAACAGAGTTGGAACGGGATCCTGCTGGCGGTGATCGGTTCCGGATACCGTCCGGATGCCCCACTGGCCAACCCGGCTCCCCCGCTCTCGGTGCGAGGGAAAGATGGCCTGTTCGCGCCCATCAACGAAACCTCCCTGCTGGAGTTCGGATTTCAGCACAAGGAGCTTATGTGAGGCTGATATGAACAACCTGCACTCTGTGTGGCTCGCCAGCCTGTTGACAGGCTTGTCTGGCCCGGCCCTAGCACTACCGGATCCCCTGGCCCACCTCTCGGAGAGCTTTGCTCCCCAACTGGAGGACAGCGACCTTGCCAACCTGCGCGGTCGCTATGTCAACTCGCAAGGGATCCGCTATTTCGGCATCGAGTTCATCTCGACCCTGACCACGGCCCAGGCACAACAGACCGCAGCCATGAACCTGACCCTGAGCGTGATTCAAAACAGTCCCAAGCTGGACATCCGCATCAAGAATGATCCCGGCGCCACGCTCAAGAGCCAGACTCAGGATCAAGCCCCCGCCGCCAGCAACATCAATGGTTCTGGCCTGGTGCAGGTGCTTCAACTTCAAGGCAGTGGCAATAGCGCCGTCAACCAGACCGGCATCGCCATGAGCGCGCAACCCAATGTGGGTCAGAGCGTGACCGCTGGCCATTATGAGAGCCAAGGGGCTCTCGGCACCGCCAGTTATCGGATTTCAGGCAATTATGCCGGACTGCAACTAAACTCGGCCGATGGACACGTCCTACTGGAACAGAGTCTGCGAGGAGACAACTTCAGCCGGGGATTGTTGCAACTCAACCGAGTAAGAGGAGATGGCTTGCAAGCACTTAACCAGACCCGCATCTGGCTCTCCCGCTAACGTTTCTTGCTGACTTGGCATCATTGGACGGCGCTAACACAAAGACAAAAATCAACAAGGATGGATCCAATGAAGAAGCACGCCATTGTGTTATTGACACTGGCTCCGCTCAGCTGCTTGGCGGCCAGTGCGGAAGAACAAGCGCTGCAACAACAACTCGATCTGCTGCGACAACAGCTGATCCAACAAAACCAGGCTCTCCACCAGATACAGGCTCGCCTGGAGGCCGTCAAAGCCAGCTCAAATGGCGCGGCAGCCACCACAGGTGCCGTCGCGGGCACGGCTGGTACTGCCGCCAGTGCCCAAGGAGACGCCACTCGCCGCACCCCGGAGGCCGGGCGTAGCACGGAAGACTTGTTGATCGAACAGCACAATGTGTTCGACAGGGCTTGGGTACTCGACTTCGGTCTCTCCTATCAGCATTACAATCGCAAGGATCTCGCGTTGCGCGGTTTCCTCGCCCTCGATGCCATCTTCCTTGGTGAGATAAACCTCGACCGGGTTCGCTCGGATCAATGGGTTGCCGACCTCGTCACCCGCTACACCCTCAATGATCGCTGGCAGATGGAGCTGGCAGTTCCCTACATGCTGCGCAGTACCAACTACCAGAGCACAGGCAAGGAGAACTCCAGCCGTGACTTCGAGGAGGAGAGCGTCACCGATGGCGGCCTGGGCGACTTGAGCCTGGCCATCTACTACCGGGTGCTGGCCGAAAATGAGAGTTGGCCGGACCTGGTCTGGAACCTGCGCGTCAAGGCCCCGACCGGCAGAGACCCTTACGGCATAGGCGTCGATACCTCAGAATCAGGCAATCTCATCACCCCCAAGGAACTGGCCACCGGCAACGGCCTGTGGCAACTCTCGACCGGCTTCTCTCTGGTCAAGACCCTGGATCCCGCCATCCTGTTTGCCAATCTGAACTATGGGCATAGCCTCAAAAGAGACTTTAACGACATCTCCTTCCAACCGGGCAATCAGCCGGGCAGCATACAGCTTGGTGACTGGTACGAATATGGGTTGGGGGTTGCGTTCGCCCTCAACGAACGCTTCAGCCTGTCGTTCAACATCAACCAGCGCATCACGCTGGAATCGGAGCAGGGCGCCGAAGGCTTCCCCATGGAGAAGGTGACGGGTTCCGATGCCAATGCTGCCAGCTTCGGCATGGGGGCGACCTGGGCCATGACAGACAAGCTCTCCATGGCGGTCAACTGGTCTGCTGGGCTCACCACGGATGCACCTGACTACAGCATAGGGATCCGCTTCCCCTATCGCTTCTGAGGATAAGCACAGAGGCTGCACAGTGGGGATATTTCCCCACTATTTGCAGGTCGGTCCAGCTTGTCATTTTACAACATAGCTCTGTCCTCATCTCCCAGCCCCAGCTCGACAAAGCATGACTCCAACGCATCCAAGCCAATTATTTTAGGCCTTAAAAAGTAGCGCTCGCGCAAACGTTATCCCCAAAAAGAAAACGTTATCTGGCCAAAACGTTGTTTCTGGATCATAAAAAGTATTCAAAAACTGGTGTATATTGCTCGGCGGAAACTCCTTAACCATGAAGACTGACATGAAAAAGACCAAAATCGTCTGCACCATAGGTCCCAAGACCGAATCCAAAGAAATGCTGGCCAAGATGCTGGATGCCGGCATGAACGTCATGCGCCTGAACTTCTCTCACGGTGATTACGCCGAGCACGGTGGTCGTATCAACAACCTGCGTGAAGTCATGGCCGAGACTGGCAAGCAAGCCGCTATCCTGCTCGACACCAAGGGTCCGGAAATCCGTACCATGAAGCTGGAAGGTGGCAACGATGTCTCTCTGGTCGCTGGCCAGACATTCACCTTCACCATTGATCAGACCGTGATTGGCAATCAGGACAAGGTCGCCGTGACCTATGCCGGCTTCGCGAGCGATCTGCGCGTCGGCAACCGCATCCTGGTTGACGATGGCCTGATCGGCATGGACGTTATCGAGATCACCGAACGTGAAGTCATCTGCAAGGTGCTCAACAACGGCGACCTGGGTGAGAACAAGGGTGTCAACCTGCCGGGCGTCTCCATCAAGCTGCCGGCCCTGGCCGAGAAAGACAAGCGCGACCTCATCTTCGGCTGTGAGCAAGGTGTTGATTTCGTTGCTGCTTCCTTCATCCGCAAGCAGGAAGACGTGCTGGAAATCCGTGAGCACCTGAAGGCCCACGGCGGCGAGAACATCCAGATCATCTCCAAGATCGAAAACCAGGAAGGCCTGGACAACTTCGACGAGATCCTGGCCGTGTCCGACGGCATCATGGTTGCCCGTGGCGACATGGGTGTCGAGATCCCGGTAGAAGAGGTGATCTTCGCCCAGAAGATGATCATCGAGAAGTGCAACAAGGCGCGCAAGGTGGTGATCACCGCGACCCAGATGCTGGATTCCATGATCAAGAACCCGCGTCCGACCCGCGCCGAAGCAGGCGACGTGGCCAACGCCATCCTGGACGGTACCGATGCCGTCATGCTGTCCGGTGAGTCCGCCAAGGGCAAGTACCCGCTGGAAGCCGTGACCATCATGGCCACCATCTGCGAGCGCACCGATGCTGTCATGCCGTCCAACCTGTCTGCTGCCAACGACAGCAACAAGCTGCGCATCACCGAAGCCGTGTGCAAAGGCGCGGTGGAAACCTCCCAGAAGCTGGATGCCCCGCTGATCGTGGTGGCGACCGAAGGCGGCAAATCCGCCAAGGCCATTCGCAAGTACTTCCCGAAAGCCTGGATCCTGGCCATCACCACCAACAAGAAGACCGCAGCCCAGCTGGTACTGACCAAGGGTGTGGCGACTCACGTGGTTGACTCCATCGCCTCCACCGACGATTTCTATCGCATCGGCAAAGAAGCCGCGCTGGAAATCGGCATGGGCCTGAAGGGTGACGTGGTTGTCATGGTCTCCGGTGCCCTGGTACCGAGCGGTACCACCAACACCGCCTCCGTTCACGTACTGTAATCCGTACTGAACCGATGAAAACGGCGCCTTCGGGCGCCGTTTTTTTTATTGTCCCCTCTGCTTCACGAGCGAGGTGAGTGCTAGAATCTCGCGCAATTATCAGTGCGGGTCTGACCCGCTCTCAAGGTCATCAGCGGAACCTCTATGCCCTCATTCACGTTCAAACGAGTCGCCACCCTGCTGTCTCTGCTCGTCATGCTGGCGGCAGGCCAGGTCCTGGCCCAGGATCTGCCCCGCCAAGACGGCGTCCAGCATCAACTCGATGCCCTGTCAAAGTCCGATAACCTGACCGCGGCCCAGCAGGCGGACAAGGCCTTCTTGAGCGAGACCCTCGCCCTGCTCGACAGCATCGACAAGGAAAACACCAAGGCCAAGGTCCAGAGCCAGCGGCTCAAGACCCTGCCCGCCGATCTCAAGGAAATATCGACTCGCCTCGACGCGCTGACCCAGGGCAAGAGCGCCGAACAGATAGCAACCGAGTATGCCGCCATGAGCCTGGACGAGCTGGAGAGTCGCCAGCCCGAGGTGATGGCCAACATGCAGAATGCTCAGGAGTCACTGGGGGCCATCGCCAGCCAGATCACCAATCTGCAGACCCTGCCCGAGCGGGCACAGAGCACCATGAGCAAGGCGTATCAGCGCAGCCAGGAGCTGCGCAACCGCCTCAATGCCGGCGACGGGGTGAGCAGCGCCGAGCGCAGCAAGCTGACGGCCGAGCAGGCCCTGCTCGACCTGCAACTCGCCTATCTGCAAAAGGAGCTGGACAACCGCACCAGCATGCAGGATCTCGCCATCAAGCAGCGGGACTATCACAATGCCCACCTCGCCCTGGAAGAGCAGAAGCTGCAGTTGCTGCAAAAGGAGATCAGTGCCAAGCGACTCGGCAATACCGAGAAGACCGCCGAGCAGACGGGTGAGCTGGTCGCCAACCAGGACAACCCCCTGGTCCAGCGGGAGCAGGAGATCAACCACCAGCTCAGCCAGCAGCTGGTCTCGGCCACCAACAACCTCAACTCCCTGATGCAGAAGAATCTGCAGGCCAAAAGCTGGCTGGAGCGCGGCACCCAGACCGAACGCAACCTCAACGAACAGGTACAGATGCTCAAGGGCAACCTGCTGCTGTCACGGATCCTCTATCAGCTCTACCAGCAGCTGGAGGCGGCCCCCAGCAGCGCGGTCAAGAACCTGGAGGAGCAGATAGCCGACCTCCATCTGGCCCAGTTCGAATTGAGCCAGCAGCGGGATCAGCTGTTCCAGAAGAACCAGTTCCTCGACAAGCTGATCGACAGCAGCGGCCTCGCCGTCAGCGAGGAGGACAGGGACAACCTCTCCCATCTGCTCGATACCCGGGTCACCCTGCTCGATCAGCTCAACCGCCAGCTCGACGCCCAGCTCACCAATGCCATCAGCCTGCAGCTGACCCAGCAGCAGCTGGCCCGCATCTATGCCTCCATCGAGCTGACCCTGCAACAGCACATCTTCTGGGTCAGCAGCAACAAGGCCATCGACGGCAAGTGGTTTCTCTCCTGGCCGAGCCAGGTCGCCAAGCAGATAGGTGACTGGACCCTGACTCCCAAGGCCTGGCTCAAGGTGCTGCTCGCCATCAGCCTGCTCGCCCTGCCCCTGATCATCATAGGGCTGCTGCTGCTGTGGAAGCGCCAAGCCATCAAGCGGCGCCTGCAACGCATCAACAAGGAGTTGGGACGTTTTCGTCAAGACAGCCAGTGGCACACCCCCAAGGCACTGCTGATGACGACCCTGCTCTCCCTGCCGGGGGCGCTCTTCATCTGCGCCGCCGGCTTGCTGCTCGCCTATAACGGCCTGCTCAGCGTCAACCTGACCATGCAGATCACCCTCAACCTGGCCCTGGGTTACCTGGTGTTCAGCGTCTACCTCGCCGTCATGCGGCCGGGGGGCATGGGCGAGCTCCATTTCCGTCTGCCCAGGGAGGAGCTGATCAGCAAGCACAAGCATCTGCGCTCGCTCTGGTTCACCCTGATGCCCCTCATCATGCTCTCCACCAAGGCGGTGATCGAGCCCTCCACCCTGGGCAACGATGTGCTCGGCCAGACCATGACCCTGATCCTGCTGGGCCTCACCGCCTGGCTGCTCTACCCCTTGCTGCGCGCCAGGCTCAAGAGCGGCCTGGGCATGATGTCCTCCCTGTTCACCCTGCTGCTGGTGCTGACCCCCATCGCCCTCATCGGTCTGGTGCTGTTTGGCTACTACTACACGGCGCTCAAGCTCACCGGCCGGCTCATCGAGTCCTTCTACCTGCTGCTGCTGTGGAGCCTGGTCTATCGCAGCGCCCTGCGCGGCCTGGAGCTGGCGGCCCGTCGCCTCGCCTGGCGCCGTGCCGTGGCGCGCCGTGAGCACAAGGCCCAGGAGGATGCGGAAGGGAGTGAATCCATCGAAGAGCAGCCCATGGCGCTGGAAGAGGTGAGCCAGCAATCCCTGCGGCTGACCCGCATCGTGCTGCTCGCCATCTTCGGCGTCGCCTTCTACTGGCTCTGGTCCGATCTGATTGCGGTGTTCACCTACCTCGACAGCGTGGTGCTCTGGCACAAGAGCGAGGGGACAGGTGCCAACGCCGTGCTCTACCCCATCAGCCTGAGCGATGTCATCACGGGCCTGCTGATCCTCGGTGGCGCCTTGTCGCTGGCCCGCAACCTGCCCGGTCTGCTGGAGGTGCTGGTGCTCTCCAAGATGCGCCTCGCCCAGGGCTCGGCCTACGCCATCACCACCATGCTCAACTACACCCTGATAGGGGTGGGTACCCTCACCACCCTGGCCATGCTGGGGGTCCAGTGGGAGAAGCTGCAATGGCTGGCTGCCGGCCTCTCGGTCGGCATCGGTTTTGGCATGCAGCAGATCGTCTCCAACTTCATCTCCGGCATCATCATACTGTTCGAGCGGCCGGTACGGATCGGGGATACGGTCACCATTGGCACCATCTCGGGGACGGTCAACAAGATCCGGATCCGCTCCACCACCCTCACCGACTTCGACCGCAAGGAGGTGATCATCCCGAACCAGCAGCTGATGACGGAGCGGCTGATCAACTGGTCCCTGTCCGATACCGTCACCCGGGTCATCGCCCGGGTCGGGGTGGCCTATGGCTCGGATCTCGATCTGACCCGCAAGCTGCTGATGCAGGCCGCCCAGTCCAACAGCCGGGTACTCAAGGAGCCCGAGCCCCTGGTCTACTTCCTCACCTTCGGTGCCAGCACCCTGGACCACGAGCTGCGCTTCTTCGTCAGCGAGCTGGGGGATCGCAACCCCGCCATCGACGAGCTCAACCGCACCATAGACAGGTTGTTCAAGGAGCATGGCATCGAGATCGCCTTCAACCAGATGGATGTCTACATCAAGAACATGCAGGGACAGGAGCAGAAGATAGCGTCCCACCCCTCCCTCCCTGCGCCCGAGGAGGGCAAGCCGGCCTGATCACCTCTGCCCGCCCCCTGAGGGGCGACCCCCTTGCTACCAGACAGGCCCGCTTCAGGGCCTGTCGCTTTTGCCCGCTGCCGGCGCCAGTTGCGAACAGGAAGCCGCAAACGGCGATCACAAGAAAACAGGCCCGCGAAGGGGCCTGTCTGGTCTGTCTCTGTGTGCTGCCTCCTCAGCTGCAGGGGCCGATCAGCTTCCAGGGATCCCCGGCGCTCGGCACGTTGCCGCTGCTCCACCACTTGGCCTCATAGAGGTTGCCGTTGTAGGTCACCCGATTGCCCGTGGTATAGACGGAGCCGGTGGCCCAGCTCGCCGGGCAAGTGCTGCTGCTGCCAGGTTCGAAGCTGACCGACAGGCTATGAGCCCCATTGAGGCTGCTGAAGGTGTAGCTGCCAGTCACGGCCTGCGCCACACCATCGACGATGAGGGATTTCACCTTGTAACCACTATCGGGCAGCAGGGTAACGGTGAAGTGGGTGCCGCCTTTCCCTTGCAGGATGCCGTTCGCCGGTGCCGGTGAGATGGTACCGCCCGCCCCTATGTCCACGCTGATGTCGAAGAAGACGGGAATGTCGATGGTGGCTTCGCTGTAACTGCCGCTGAAACCGGCGAAATTGGCCGCCGTGATGCTGTTCAGCGCCGTGTTCTTCAACACTATCTTCTTGGCATCGCCCTTGGCGTAGGGCTCCACCAGGGTGATGACAACATCACTCCCCTCCTGGGTCAGCTTGACGCCGGAGAAGGGCACCGGCTGATTGCTCGGGGTGGTGATGACCGTCTTGGCCGGATCGAAGCGATTGGCCACCAAGGTCATGTTCCAGCCCCAGTTCAGATCAGGGACCTCCCCCCCAGGCGCCGCGCAGGTGCGCCGCCGCCAAGATGCCGGATAGGGTGGCCTGCACCTGGATAGGCTGACCGTTGTCATCGGTATCGGGCCAACTCTTGGCCAGGGCCTGGGCCCAGGTCATGTTGGCGTCCTTGAGCAGCTTGCTGATCACCTGATAGTTGAAGTGCAGGCATCGCGCATCACCAGCTCCTGCTTCTCGGGCAGGCGCAGATCCGCGAGGCTGTTGACGCCATGCTTGCCGACGAAGGTGCCCTGCCAGCGGTTCACGTCCGTCACATAGACCTTGTTGCCACCCGAGCCCTCGATCTCGGCCAGGGCCTCGGTCTTGCAACCGGCCCAGGTGGAGTCCGGCACGAACATGTAGAAGCCGTCGTACTCCTTGCCATCCACCGTCACCTGTTTCGGGCTGTAGTAGCCGGTATCGATCAGCACCGCCTCCCCCAGCTGATAGCCGATGAAGCCCCAGGCGTTCATGGAGTTGTACTGCATGGTCCTGAACATGGCCCCATCGGTCGGGGTGGCGGGGTTGTAGAGGCTGCCTATCCCCAGCTTGTCGAAGAAGCCGCTGATGGTGGTGGGTTCGAAGAGCAAGGTGCCTGTGGAGCAGTCCCGCACCAGGCGGCCCGGCGCCGTCACCTGGGCATAGGTGTAACGGGGTTGCCCTGGTTTTGCAGATAGAAATCGGCCAGCGCCGGGTTGATGCCTGACTCGAAGTCGCGCAGCGCATCCAGGCAGTCCTGGGTGCCGCCCTTCGCCGCCAGGGCGGGGGCAGCCAACGCCAGCAACACGGTTGCCGACACTATCTTCATGGTGGTTTGCAAAGCCTGAATCCTCGTATTAGTCCATTCATCACTGGGCAAACGCCCACACAAGCTCCCAACCACAGACACCCAGGAGAGCACCCGCCATCGGGGACGGCGGGCAAAACCAAACCTTAACTGACCAGGCTCACCGCCCTCCCCTGCTGGGTCGCCAACGTGCCGAGCAACACCTCGGCGGCGGCGCGGGCACTCTCGGGACGGGCCGAGTGGCTGCACAGGTAATAGCGCACATCCGGGTAGCCGAGCAGGTCGTACGGACTGCGCAGGGCCACGACGATCAGTTTCTCCACCTCGCGGCTGAGCCGGCGCACCAGGGCCTGGGCCTCCTCCTGGGCAAAATCCTCCCCAGGCAGGGGGTGATGTTCCGTCACCACCAGCAGCCAGCCATCCTCCACACTCTCCAGCCGATCGGCCGTCACGGTGCGCACCAGCCGGGTGCCCCGACTCAGGGCGGCGAGGAAGTGATCGAAGGCGGGTTCCTTCTGATTGGGGCCTATGCCCCTGGGGTTGGTGAGATTGTGATAGCTGGCCGCCGGGGTGGCGTTGAGCACATACAGGGGCGCCTCCCCCAGCTCGGGCACCTGACGCAGCCAGGTGAGGGCCGCCCCGGCGCAGCCGTTGGCCACCTGCTGGTTGCTGGCCATGTCGATAGGCTGATAGCGCACCATGGGCACCAGCTTGGCGAGCTTGAAGGCGACGATGCGGGCCAGGGCGGCATCGATCAGTGCCTCGTCCAGATCCCCTGCCGCCACCGCGGCCATGATGCCGTGGATCATGGCGAACTGCTTGTCGAGGTAGGCGTCGCTGTGATCGTAATGCTCCTCGGAGAGCATGATCATGATGATGCCCGCCTTGAGCGCCTGCACCGCCGCCGTGGCGGGGGAGTAGTGATGGACGATGGCCCCCATGTTCATGCTGTCTGAGATGATGATGCCGTCAAAGCCCATCTCGGCGCGCAGCAGATCCTGCAAGATGACTCGGGAGAGGGTCGCCGGGTGGTCGCCGTCGATCTGGGGGTAGAGGATGTGGCTGGTCATGATGAGATCCACCCCGGCATCGATGGCGGCCTGGAAGGGGCGCAGATCCTGCTCGCGCAGCTCGTCCAGGGACTTGTCGACCCTGGGGATCTCCCTGTGGGTATCGCCATGGGTATCCCCGTGACCCGGGAAGTGCTTGCCGCTGCCACAGATGCCCCCCTGATGCAGGCCACGCACCGCCGCCGCCGCATGGCGCGCCACCTTGGCGGGCCTGTCACCGAAGGCCCGGGTGTCTATGATGGGAGAGCCGGGATTCAGGTTGACGTCGCAGCAGGGGCCGAGGATGCAGTTAAAACCCGCAAAGCGCATCTCTTCGGCCATGACCCGGTACATCCGCTCCGTGCCCTGGCCCGTCTCGGCCACCCCCAGGGCCAGGTTGCCCGGCCCAGTGGTGGATTCCCCCACCAGCACGCCCCAGGCCCCCTCCTGATCCACCCCCAGCAGCAGGGGCAGGCGGTCCTGTTCGGCCCCTATGCTGGCCAGCGCCCGGGTCAGCTGCCGGGCCTCGGCGAAGGTCTCGCCGTTGTCCTGGCTCAGATAGCAGCCCCCCAGGTTGTACTCGGCGATCATGGGGCGGATCTTGTCGGCCGACTTGCCGGGGAAGGCCAGGATAAACAGCTGACCCACCTTCTCCTTGAGGCTCCAGCCGGAGATAATGCTCGCCACCTTGGGATCTATCTTCATGGTATTGTCCTTAACACTCTGATAAGAAAGTTATTTTTTGCGATGCTGCTTGAGCTGACCCATGGTGAAGGTGACGGCGACGATGACGATGATGCCCCGCAGGATCAGCTGCTGATCCACGTTGAGCCCCATCAGGATCAGGCCGTTGTTGACCATGCCCATGATGAGGGCGCCGATGACGGATCCCACCACCATGCCCTTGCCGCCAAACAGATTGGTTCCGCCTATGATGACCGCGGCGATCACCAGCATGAGGTCGTTCTCCCCCAGGGTGTAGCGGGCGCTCTGCAGCCGTCCCGAGTAGAGGATGCCGGCGAGGGCGGCGAGAAAGCCGTTGAGCATCAGCACATAGAGCTTGATGCGGTTGATGTTGATGCCCGAATACATGGCGGAGATCTTGTTGCCCCCCGTGGCCAGCACCTGCTTGCCAAAGCGGGTGTTGCGCAGCACCAGGGCCCCGATTACCGTCACCAGCAGGGCCCAGATGAAGAGCACAGAGACGGGGCCTATGTCTCCGGAGCCGAAGATGAACACATAGAGATCGTTGTCGATGGGGATGGACTGGAGCGAGGTGGACCAGCGGGCGACCCCAGTGATGATGCCGGTCGTCCCGAGCGTCACCAGGAAGGAGGGGATGCCGACCTGGGTCACGAACAGGCCGTTGATGGCCCCTATCATGGTGCCCACCAGCAGCGCCGCCGAGACCGCCAGCAGTATGCTGTCCGTCTCCTGCAGGGTCAGGGCCGAGACGATGGCGCTGAGGGCCACGGTGGCGCCGAAGGAGAGATCTATCTCGGCGGCGCTCAGCACGAAGGTCATGCCCACCGCCATGATGGCGATGGTGGCGGTCTGGCGCGCTATGTTCATCAGGTTGACGGCGCTCAGGAAGCCCTTGTCGTGGAGCACCACGGAGAAGAACACGAAGATGCCGACGAACACCAGGTAGATGATGTAGTCGCGCCAGTTGATGCGGCTCCCCTTGGGGACCGGCAGGGTTAATTCTTTCATCCTTGACTCCTCGTTTGTCATTGAACCGCCGCCAGCAGCGTCTCTTCATTCATCCGCCGCCCTTCCAGGCAGGCGACGATCCTTCCCTTGTTCACCACGTAGATGAGATCGCAGAAGCTGGCGACCTCGGCATACTCGCTCGACACGAAGATGGCGCCGTTACCTTCGGCGACATAGCTGTCCACTATCTTCATGATTTCGTACTTGGCATGGATATCGATGCCGAAGGTGGGATCATCGAGCAGCAGCACCTTGGCCTCGGTGGAGAGGCACTTGCCGATCACCACCTTCTGCTGGTTGCCCCCCGACAGGAAGCGCACCGACTGGCCGGGGCCGCTGGTCTTGACCCCCAGGCTCCTGATCTGGGCGCGCACCATGGCGTCGCCCTTGGGCTTGTCCAGACTCAGCCCCTGGGTGAGGCGGTCGTAGGCGGCCATCAGCATGTTGTCGGCCACGGAGAAATCGAGCACCAGCCCCTGGCTGCGTCGCTCCTCGGGCACCATGTTGATGCCATGGGCGATGGCCTGTTTGGGGGAGCGGATCCGCACCGCCCTGCCCTCGATGCGGATCTCGCCGGCCTGGATGGGGGTCAGGCCATAGATGGCCTCGAGGATCTCGGTGCGGCCGCTGCCAAGCAGGCCCGCCAGCCCCACCACCTGACCCGGCATCACCTTGAGGGAGATGTCGCGCAGCTGCCCGTTGCAGACGCCGTCCAGCTCCAGCAGGGGCACGGCATCGGCGCTCGGGGCCGGGCGTGGCCAGCTCAGGCTGGTGTCTCCCTTGCTGCCGAGCATGGCCTCGACCAGCGCCTCGACACTGGTGTTGCAGGTGTTGGTGGCGAGCACCGTATGGCCGTCCCGCAGCACGGTCACGGCATCGCAGACCCGCATGATGTCGCTCAAGTAGTGGGTGATGTAGATGATGGACATCCCCCGCCCCTTGAGGGTGGCGATCACCTTGAACAGCTCGTTGATCTCGTTGTTGGACAGCGAGGCGGTCGGCTCATCGAGCACCAGGACGCGAGCGTTCTGGGCCAGGGCCTTGGCTATCTCGACGAACTGCTGCTGGCCGACGCTCAGGCGCCCCACCTCGCAGGCCGGATCCAGCGTCACCCCCAGCATGGCCAGCAGGGGCCCGGCCCGGCGTATTCTGTCCCGGTTGGAGATGAGGGACCCAGGCTCTCCGCCACCGGCCAGGAAGATGTTGTCGGCCACCGACAGGGTCGGCACCAGGCTCAAGTCCTGATAGACCATGGCGATGCCCTCGGCCTGGGCCTCCTTCGGGCTGGCGAAGCGGCAGGGCTTGCCAAACAGCAACACCTCGCCCCCATCCCGGCCATGAAAACCGTTGAGCAGCTTGACCAGGGTCGACTTGCCCGCGCCGTTCTGGCCGACGATGGCATGCACCTCGCCCCGCTTGAGGCGAAACGACACATCCTTGAGCACGGGGATGCCGTCAAACCCCTTCTTGATCCCGCTCGCCTCGATGGCGTACAGCTCCATGTGATGACTCCTTCCCTGTGATAGGCGTGATGGCCGCCACGGCGGCGGCCCCTGGGGTTACTGGCTGAGGGCCTTGGTCACGGCGGCGGGCGGATCCCGGCGCAGGGCCTGCTGCCAGGCCTCGGCCAGATTGTCCCGGGTGACCGCATCGGCGGAGACGGTGACGAAGGGCGGAGTCTGCTCCCCCAGCTTGGCCAGGGTGCCCATGGTGGCCAGGGTCTGGCCGAGATCGTAGGGCAGGTCGGTCACTATGCCGGCCACGTTGCGCCCCTTGGCCATGTCCAGGGCATTGGCGGCCCCCAGATCCATGGTGATCACCTTGATGTCGCTGCGCCCGGCGGCGCGGGTCGCGGCCACCACCCCTTCGGCGATGGAGTCCCAGGGGGCATAGATAGCCTGGATGTCCGGGTGCTGGGTGATGAGGGCCGAGGCCACCACCTCGCCGTCATTGGCGTTGGCGATGCCCTGCCTGGCGAGGATCTGGACGCCGGGATGGCGCTTGGCCAGGTGGGTCAGCACCGCCTGGTCCCGCTGGTTGGTGACGTAGTAGTTCGCCTCGTGGTAGATGAAGCCTATCTTGCCCTGCTCCCCCACCGTCCTGGCCAGCATGTCGGCGGCCAGCCCTCCCATCTCGAACAGATCATCGGTGACGATGCCGGCGTAATCCTTGCCGTATTCAAATCCCGTCGGCAGGTTGCTGATCAGCACCAGCTTGCTGCCCTGCTGCACCGCGGGGCGAAAGGCGGCGGCGCCGGAGACGGGATCGACCACCAGGGTGAGAATGATGTCGGGGGCCATGGCCATCACGGTTTCCACGTCCGTCTTCTGCTTGTTGGCATTGAACTCGGCATCGGTGACCGCCACCACCTTGACATTCAACTCCGCAAACTTGTCCTTGGCCCCCTTGATGAGGGCACTCGACCAGTCCGAGGTGGTGTGCATCAGGATGGCGACCGTGTAGTCCTGGGCCCTCACCTTTTCCTGCTGGGCCGGGGTGAGTGTTACCTGGGTATAGGGGGTCGGCTGTTCACCGTTCGGCCCGAGGGTGGTGGTGATATCGGCGCCGTGGGCCGGGGTGCCCAGCAGCAGAGTGGCGATCAGTCCGGCCAGTAAACAGTGTGAGCGCGTTGCCAACATGGTATTCTCCCTATATCCATTGAGTGGTCGATAGGTATTATCTAGGTGTTTTATAGCCTTTAATGAGACATACCTCACTAAAGCTCGGGCTATTTCCGAGATCCCCCTCACGGAATGTTCAATTATTGTTAATTCCCAATCAGAAAAAACCTGGCCGCCTGGGTATTTCATGAGTAAGAAAGGCGCAAAAATCGGGGCGGATCGGGAGGCACGGACGAGATGAGAGAGGCAGGACTGGACAGGACATGAGTAACAAGCTGACCCCCATGGGCGAGCAGGGGCTCTGCCATCGACTGTTGGCGCGCAATGACATCTATTTCATCAGCTTCGATGAGCAGGAGCGGGTGGTGGCATCCAGCTATCCGGTGGATACCCTGACCCTCTGCCGCCTCGACGATCTGGTGTTTCTGGTCGGGCCAGATCATCTGAGGGCCATCCGCCAGCGGATCCGGGCCAACCTGCCGCCCCTGCGTTTCGAGATCCTCAACCTCGCCTTCGAGCTGTTCCCCCACGATGACGTGGACGGCGCCCGCATCTGGTGCCTGCAGATCAAGCCGAGCGAGGGTCAGGATGCCTCCGCCATCGAGCAGGATCACCGCCTCATCAACGAGCTGGGCCACTCCCTGGCCGCACTCGGCGACAACCCGGCGGCGTCCGGCGAGCAGCGTCAGCAACTGATCGCCCGCCATCTGCCCGAGGTAGAGCAAAAACTCGCCCAGATCCAGGACCCGGCCCTCAAGATGTGCCTGGAGCTCATCCGCACCAGCATGGAGAACAGCCTGCAGGAGGAGGGAAACCAGCGCCTGCTGGCGGTGCTGACCCCCTCGGAACTGCAGGTGGCCGAATTTATTCGCAGCGGCATGTCCAGCCAGGAGATCGCCAGCGCCCTCAATGTGGCGCGCAAGACGGTGGAGAATCACCGCAACAGCGTGCGCATCAAGCTGGGATTGGCCAATCGCGGCGTCAACCTGCGCAACTATCTGCTCAGTCTGGAAAAATAGACGGCCTGCTCACCAGCAGGAGGGGCTGGCCAGTCGCGGCGTCAACCTGCGCAACTACCTGCTCAGCCTGGAAAAATAGACGGCCTGCTCACCAGCAGGAGGGGCTGGCCAGTCGCGGCGTCAAGCTGCGCAACTATCTGCTCAGCCTGGAGAAATAGACGGCCTGCTCACCAGTAGGACAGGGCTCGGCGTCAAGGAGAACAGCATGCAACAAGTCGTCTATGTCGCCAATCCCCTCAGCGGGTTGATCCATGTCTTTGCGCTGACCGAGGATGAGCTGACGCCGTTGCAGCAGGTGCAGACCGGGGGCCAGGTACAGCCCCTGGTCATCAGCCCTGATCGGCGCTGGCTCTATGCCGGGGTGCGGCCCGACTTTCGAGTGCTGAGCTACCCCATCGCCGCCGATGGCCGGCTGGGGGAGCCCTGCTCGGCGCCCCTCGAGGGCAGCGCCTCCCATACCTGCACGGATGGGACTGGGCGCCTCTTTTTCGCCGCCTCCTACGCCTTCGACCATGTCAGCCTGTCCCCCATGGATGAGGCGGGCCGGGTGCAGGCTCCCCACCAGCGCCTCGACGGCCTGATGGCCGCCCACTCGGTGACCTGGCTGGTGGGGAAAGACGGGGTACAGGAGCTGCTGGTGGCCTGCCTCAAGGAAGATGTCATCCGCCGTTTTACCCTGGACGATGACGCTCGCCTGGCGCCCCACCCCCAGGGCGACATCCACACCGCCCCCGGCGCAGGACCGCGCCATCTGGCGCTGCACCCGGACAACGGCGATCTCTACTGCCTGAACGAACTCGATGGCACCCTCAACCGCTACCACAGGGAGGCGGACGGGCGGATCAGGGCGCGGCAGAGCCTGGACCTGCTGCCGGCAGGCTCTGAGGGGAAACGCTGGGGAGCGGACCTTCATCTCACGCCAGATGGCCGCTTTCTCTATACCAGCGAGCGGACCAGCAGCCTGCTCACCCTGTTCGGGGTCGACGAGGTGGATGGCGCCCTGGCGTCCCTCGGCCACTTCCCGACCGAATCCTGTCCCCGCGGCTTTGCCATCGACCACGGCGGCCGCTGGCTCATCGCCACCGGGCAGCAGTCTCATGAGGTGGCGCTGCACCGTATCGACCCCGATAGCGGCCGACTCACGCTGCTCGCGCGCCATCCTGTGGGAGAAGGCGCCATGTGGGTCAGGGTGCTGGATCTTGGCAAGGGCGGCCAGGGGCCCCTGGTCGCAGAAGTGGACGCGGCGCCTTGATAAGCGCCGCGCGTGGAGAGGACCCGCTCAGGGGTTATCGGGCCTCGTTGAGCTCATCATCCGGCCAGTATTTATAGCCCTGCATGGTGGCCTGCACCGCCACCCCCTGCTCGGTGAGCTGATACATCTTCACCTTCTGGAAGTCGGCGTTGGCGGCCTCGCTGAGCACGACCTTGCCATCGTCCGCCGACTTGGCGGCCAGATCCGCCTGGGCGCTGGCATCGAAACCGGTCGTGATGAAGCGATCCAGAGCGGCGACATCGTTGAAGATGATCAACGCCTGGAATTTCTTGATCCCCATGCCAATCCCCATCCCCGCCGTGGCCATCTTCATATAGGTGTCACGACCGGTGCGGTTGTCACGGAGCACGCCGTAACCACTGCCCGCGCTGAGCAACAGCAGGTTGTTGTTCACATTGGTAAAAACGGCATAACCGCGGGATCTCGTCACTTCCTGTCTGATGTTGGGATCCTGCCCATACAAGGTAGAGAGCGTCTGCTGACGCATCTGCAAAATGCTGCTGCGCTGCTCGGCCGGGGTATCCCCCTTGGCGGCGCAACCGACGAGCAGCAACACGGTTAACATCTGGATCCATTGACGCATTTCATGACTCCTTTCCATCTCGCTTGCGGGATGGCCAGATCCCTCTCCCATGTCTGCATGGGTCGGGGGCAATCCGGCCCCTTGTCAGTGACCATTCACCCTCTATCCCTTGGTCACCTCGCCGAGAAACTCGGTGAAGCGCAGCCAGGATTTGGCATCGGCGTCGGCACGGTAGTTGGCGCCACCCAGCACGCTGAAGGCATGGGGGGCGCCGCTGTAGCTGGTCGCCTCATGGTTGACCCCTGCCGCCTCCAGTTCGCCGATCAGGGTCGCCAGATCGGTGAGGGAGACGGCCTCGTCGGCGCTGCCATGCTGGATCAGCAGCCGCCCCTTGGCCTGCTGGTAATTCTGGTCGGCCGGGGTCTCCAGCCCGCCATGGACGCTGACTATCCCCTTGAGACTGGCGCCGCTGCGGGCCAGTTCCAGCACGGCGGCACCACCAAAGCAGTAGCCGATCGCCACCGCATTGTCGAGCCGCCCCCCCTGCCTGCCCGCCTCGGCGAGCCCCTCCTGCAACAGCCTGCGCATCTTGGCCCTGTCCTGATAGAGGGCCCCGGTGAGCCGCCTTCGCTCCTCCACCTCGGCCGGTCTGACTCCGGCGCCGAACAAGTCCACCGCGAACACGCTGTAGCCGAGCGCCGCCAGCATCTCGGCCCGCTTCACCTCGTACTCCGTCAACCCGTCCCAGTCGTGAACCACCACCACCAGGGGAGCCTGCTTGTCGGCGGCGGCCAGGTAATAGCCCTCGAAGGGCTGACCATCGACCTGGTAGCGTACCGCACCGGCCTGGGCTGCTGTCCCCCATATGAGCCCAAGCAGGGCCAGGATCCATCTCGTCTTCATCTTCCTCTCCTTGAGTGTGAACGACGCCCCTGAGTGTAGTCGCCAGCATCCCGGCCGTGGCCCGGGGCGCTGGCGGGGCTGGCATCTGCCGAGGATAGCCAGAGGAGCAACAGCAGTAGGCCACCCCAGGGTGGCCTCCTGTCATCGCCGTAGTTGACGAATCGTCTCTTAGTCCTTGGCCGACGCCATGACACCCTCTTCGGAGTGCTGGGGCAAGATGAAGCTGAGCAGGAAAGAGAGAGGCCACCCTAGGGTGGCCTCCTGTCATCGCCGTAGTTGACGAATCGTCTCTTAGTCCTTGGCGCTCTCCATCACCCCCTCTTCGGAGTGCTGGGGCAAGATGAAGCTGAGCAGGAAAGAGAGAGGCCACCCAAGGTGGCCTCTTGTCATCGCCGTAGTTGACGAATCGTCCCTTAGTCCTTGGCGCTCTCCATCACCCCTTCTTCGGAGTGCTGGGGCAGGATAAGGTTGAGCAGGATCGCGGCCACCGAGGCCAGGCCGACCCCGGCCAGGGCGAAGTCACCAATCTTCATCTCCAGGGCGCCGACGCCCACGGTCAGGGTCACGGCGACGATGGCGATGTTGCGGGCAAGGCCCAAGTCCACCTTGGACTCCACCAGGGTCTTGAGACCGATGGCGGCGATGGATCCGAACAGGAGCAGCATGATGCCGCCCATCACCGGCATGGGGATGGAGGTGAGCAGGGCGTTGAACTTGCCGAAGAAGGCCAGGATGATGGCGAACACCGCGGCCCAGGTCATGGTGACCGGGTTGAAGTTGCGGGTGATCATCACGGCGCCGGTCACTTCGGCATAGGTGGTGACGGGGGGGCCACCGATGAAGCCGGCGAAGCAGACACCGATGCCGTCACCGGCCAGGGTGCGGTGCAGCCCCGGGTTCTTGGTGTAGTCCTGCCCGGTCACGCCGCCGATGGCCAGCACGCCGCCGATGTGCTCGATGCAGGGGGCGATGGCCACCGGCAGCATGAACAGCGCCGCGGCCCAGTTGATCTCCGGGGTCTCGAAGTGCGGCAGCGCCAGCCAGGGGGCGTTGGCCATCCCCTCGAAGCTCACCTGCCCCATCAGCACGGCGGCCACATAACCGGCCACCACGCCGGAGAGGATGGGGATGAGCTTGATCCAGCCCTTGCAGAACACGGCGGCGATCAGGGTCACCGCCAAGGAGATCCCCGCCAGGATCAGGGCCGTGGTCGGGTCCACCACCTGTTCACTGCCGGCGCGGCCCATGGCCATGTTGCAGGCCACCTGGGCCACCGACAGGCCGATCACCATGATGACGGGGCCTATGACCACGGGGGGCAGCAGCTTGTGCACCAGGCCGATGCCGCGCACCCGTATGATGGCGGCCAGGATGAAGTACATGAAACCGGCGGCAAACAGGCCAAACATGGTGGAGGGCAGTCCCCAGGTCTGGGTGGCATAGATGATGGGGGCGATGAAGGCGAAGCTGGAGCCGAGGAAGATCGGGACCTGGCGGCGGGTGCAGAGCTGGAACAACAGGGTGCCGACACCGGCGCCGAGCAGTGCCATGGCGGGGTTCAGACCGGTGAGCAGGGGCACCAGCACCATGGCACCGAAGGCGACAAACAGGATTTGCAGCCCGGCGACACTTTGCTTGACTAAGGAAAACATGAGCGTCCTTACGATTTTGATGACTGACAGCTAAATGTCACACTTTTCAATCATCACAACATATTTTCAAGGCGGCAATGACACAAAAAAGCGTCAATCGTGACCTTTTACTGCTTGGGGAGGGCAGGAAACTAACCTTTTAGGCGGGATTCGTTGCTACAAGCATCGAGGACGCGATTTTACGCACCTTTCTCGAAAATGCCAATCGTTTGCCCGCGAGATATTGTTTTATTTGTCTATTTCGTGAGCCAGAGACGAACGAGGCGGCCCGAGGGCCGCCTGCTGATCATGACGCCTCGGCCTAGACCCGGCGATAGGGCAGATAGGTCGGCTCCCACATGTGGCTGAGGATGTGCTGCTCCAGATCCTGGCCGATCAGGGGATGACCCGGATCCCGACGCACTATGTCCTTGAGCACGGCGGTGGCGACCCGCACCGAGATGGCCCGCAGGGCGCGGATCGGCGGGAAGACGGTGCCACGGGCGAGATCATCCTGGCTCACGCACTCCGCCAGGGCGAAGGCCGCCGTGGTGAACATGTCGGCCCCTATCTCACTGACCTGGCCGACGATGGCCGCCAGCCCGACTCCGGGGAAGATGAAGACGTTGTTGCCCTGGCCGACCCGATAGCGTTCCCCCTCATACTCGACATCCGCGAAGGGGCTGCCGGTGGCGACCACGGCCCGGCCCTGGCTCCAGCGATAGATATCCGCCGGCAGGGCCTCGCAGTTGGCGGTCGGGTTGGAGAGGGGGAACACCATGGGGCGCTCGCAGTGGTTCAGCATCAGCTGGATGTGCTCCTCCCGAAAGGCGCCCCCCACCCCGCTGGTGCCCAGCAGCACGGTTACCGGCACCTGGCGCAGCACGTCCGCGAGGCTGGCGCGCCCCGCCGTCTCGGTGTCCCACTGCGCGAGCAGTGCCCCCGGCTTGGCGTAGCGGCGCTTGTATTCGTCCAGCCCCTCCCGGTTGTCGCACACCAGCCCCTGGCTATCGAGGATGTAGATGCGGTCCCGCGCCGCCTGGGGCTCAAGCCCCTCGCGGATGAGGCCGGCGCAGATCTGATCCGCCACCCCGACCCCGCCGGCACCGGCGCCATAGACCAGGTAGGTCTGCTCCCCCAGGGTCTCCCCCTTGGCCTTGACCGTGCCGATGATCCCCGCCAGCACCACGGCCCCCGTGCCCTGAATGTCGTCATTGAAGGAGGGCAGCGCCTGCTGGTAGCGGGCCAGGTTGTTGAAGGCGTTGGACTTGCTGAAGTCTTCCCACTGCAGCACCGCATTGGGGAAGTGACGCCGGACCCCGGCCACGAACTTGTCGATGAAGTCGTCATACTCCTTGCCGCGAATGCGCCTGTGGGGCTGACCCAGGTACATGGGATCGTCCAGCAGCGCCTGGTTGTCGGTGCCCACGTCCAGCGCGATGGGCAGGCAGCAGGCGGGGTGGATGCCGGCGGCCAGGGTATAGAGGGATAGTTTGCCGATGGGAATGCCCATGCCCCCCACCCCCTGATCGCCGATGCCAAGAATGCCCTGGCTGTCGGTGACCACTATGATGCGGATCGCCTTGCTGTCGAAGTGGCGCGCCTGGGCCCCCATCTCCTCGACATTCTGGGGCGTGATGTAGAGGCCACGCGCCTTCTGGAAGCGGTGGCTGAACTCCTGACACGCCTTGCCCACGGTGGGGGTATAGATGATGGGGGTCATCTCCTCCACATGGAGGGAGAGCAGGGCGTAGAACAGGGTCTCATTCCTGTCCTGCAGCGCCCGCAGGTACTGATACTTCTCGATGTCGCTGCAGGCGCTCTTAAATCCCTGATAGACCCGCTCCAGCTGGGCCTCGAAGGTCTGCACCTGGGGCGGCAGCAGGCCATCTAGGTCAAAATCGGCCCGCTCCTGTTCGGTGAAGGCCGTGCTCTTGTTGAGGTAGCGGTTGTTGAGCAAGTCTGTGCCGGTGAGGGACACGGGGCGAAAGGCGTTGCCTTCTGCATCTTTCCAGAGCAGATATTGTCCAGTAGCCATAGTCATTCTCTTTGATTTACATGAAGTTGCCAGTTGGCAGGAGTGCAAGACCCATAGGAAGAGATCATATGATGTTTGGCCGTTCGATTTTGTGAGCTTGGCCAAACCCTGTGGCCATACCTTAACGCCAAAAGAGGGACTCGACCAGCGGCGGTGAGCCACGGAGCCGTTGCTCTGGCCGACGCCTTGACGCAAGATGGCGGCTCGGGGGCGTCGCCGCTTCGCCAGACCAGGCGATCGCCCCATCTCTTCACCATGATGAACGACATGATTGAGCAATATGAGAGCCAACGACCCCGATCCCCATGAGTTCCCCGTATCTGCCGTGATCCTGGCCGGTGGCCGCGCCAGCCGCATGGGGGGCGACGACAAGGGCTGGGTGCCCCTGGCGGGCAAGCCGCTGATCGCCCACGTGCTCGAGCGCCTGCGCCCCCAGGTGGACGAGGTGCTGATCAATGCCAATCGCAGCGAGGAGCGTTATCGCGTCCTGGCCCCCGTCATCGCCGATCGGCGGGTCGATTTTCAGGGGCCCCTCGCGGGCATGGAGGCCGGTCTTTGCGCCGCCCGCCACGACTGGGTGCTGTTCGTGCCCTGTGACGGCCCGGCCCTGCCCCGGGATCTGATGGCCCGCTTTCGCGCCGCCATCGGCCCGGAGACCGAGCTGGTGGTGGCCCACGATGGCGAGCGCCTCCAGCCCGTGGTCGCCCTGCTCCATCGCGCCCTGCTCCCCTCCCTGCAACTGGCCCTGGCGTCAGGGGAGCGCAAGACCGGGGCCTGGTTCGCCCGCCACCAGATGGCGGTGGTGCCCTTTGCCGATCAGCCGGATGCCTTTATCAACCTCAACAGTCCCCTCGAACTGGCCGACTACGAGGCGCGCCTGCCGCCCACGACGGCGCACCAGACGGCCCCCTGACGCCGTCATGCCTCAGCCCGCGCCTCCCAGCCGCATGAAGGGGTCACCATGTTGATCGGGGCCCCGGCGGCGAAGGCGAGCAGGTTGTCAAACGCCTGTCCCAGATAGCGCTCATCGCTGTCCCGGGTGACATAACCCGGGGGCTCTCGCTCGAACAGGTCCAGGGCGGCAAAGCCGGGGCGCGGCCCCGAGCTCAGATGGAGAGGGCGGAGACCGTCTGGGAGACCCGGCTCGCCTCCTGGTGGATCTCTGTCATCAACCTGTCCACGCCGGCTATCTGCTGCTTGCCGAGCTCGGCGCTGCCCGCCACCCCGGCCATGTCCTCGGTCACCCTGGCGGTCAACTCCCGGTTCTTCTGCACCACCTTGGCTATCTCCCCGGTGGAGAGGCTGGTGCGGGCCGCCAGCTGGCGTACCTCGTCGGCGACCACCGCAAAGCCCCGTCCCTGCTCCCCGGCCCGGGCCGCCTCGATGGCGGCGTTGAGGGCCAGCAGATTGGTCTGATCGGCGATGGCGCTGATGGTCGAGACGATGGCCTCTATGCTCCTGGACTGCTCGTTGAGCTGAGCGATGAGGGCGGTGGCCTCATCCACCTGGCTGGCGATGAGAGAGGAGGTGTCGACCACGGCGCGCAGCAGCCCGGCGCCCTCCTCCGCACTGTGCAAGGTCTCCTGGGCCGTGCTGTGGGCGAGCCGGGCCGCTTCCCGGGTGGCATGGCTCTGATGAATGCGGGCCGTGATGTCGCTGGCGAACTTGATGACCCTGACCACCTTGCCGTGCTCGTCCCGGATCGGGTTGTAGGTGGCCTCCAGCCAGATGGCCTCCCCCCGGCTGTTGTAGCGCAGGAAGAGGCCGGACTTGAACTGGCCCCGGGCCAGCTCCTCCCAGAAGTGGGGCTGTTCGCGCCAGAAGGCCTCGTCGCAGAAGATCCTGTGATGCTTGCCCACCAGCTCGCTCAACCGATAGCCCATGGCGTCGAGGAAGTTGGCATTGGCATCGAGGATCTCGCCGTCCGGGGTGAACTCGATGATCGCCTGGGAGCGGTCCAGCGCCTGGGCCAGCGCCTCCAGCCGTTGCAGCCGCTGATGGCGCGCCGTCACGTCGCGGGCAATCATGACCACCCGGGTCACCCTGCCCTGCTGCTTCACCGGGAAATAGCTCGCCTCGAGCCAGCGGGTCTCCCCCTGCCGGTTGACGCGCTCGAAGGTGCCGGATTGGGGCTGCCCCTGGCGCAGACGGCTCCAGAACTGCTGATAGTCGCCAGACTTGTCCATCCCCCTTGGGCAGAGCAGGCGGTGGTGGCGCCCCGGCAGTTCGCTGGCGCCATATCCCATCAGCGCCAGGAAGGGGGGGCTCGCCTCCAGGATCGCCCCGTCCGGGCTGAAGAGGATGGCCGCGGCGCCTGCCTGGATCGCCACGACCATGCTCTGCGCCTCGTCGAGCCGGGTCTGACAAGCCTGCAGCTGTCCCTTGAGTTTGTGATTGAACATGACGCTTCTACCTCGTTGACGATCCGGAGTGGCACCCGGCCCCCAGTGATCCTGGTGGTCCCAGGTTCAGTGGTCAGAGCTCTGTGAAAGTGCGGGCGCGCAGTGTATAGAAAAGCGACTACGTCGCCAAGGACTCCAGTACGAGGCAGGCGCCCATCGGGATCAGTGTGAAAAGCGGGCGCCGGGCATCAGGGGGCTGGCGAGCACTCCAGGCAGGCTGGATTGCCCGCAAAACCGAATTGTTCGTACAGCGCTCGCCCCTGCGTGCTGGCATGGAGCCACAGCCCCCCCAGCTCGCAAAACAGCGCCATGCGAAGACGCACCAGGGCGGGAATATCGGCGGTCAGGGCCTCGCGCACCATCCTCTCTCTCCTTGGGTCCATGACGGAGACCATCGCCCCCGTCACCATGATGAACAAGAGGGGTGCTTATACCCCTCATTTGGCTCCCAACCTAATGGCCCCCGCGGCCCCTGGCAAGGCGCCAGCTGTCCAGCGCCAGGGGGCCTGCGCCCCACACCACCAGGGTCAGCAGCATCCAGCCCCACAGCTGGTGATCGTAAAAGCCCCCCGGCCACAGGGTGGGGTAGGAGATGACCGCCATGGCGTTGAAGCCGAACAGCAGCAGGGCGGCGGGCCGGGTGAAGAGGCCCGCCAGCAGGAAAAGGGGCAGCAGCAGCTCGGTCGCCGTGCCCAGATAGGCCGCCCACAACCAGGGCAGCAGGGGCACCTGATACTCGAACTCGAACAGATAGAGGGTGGAATCCCAGGCCGTGAACTTGAGCCAGCCGGCTCTCAGGAAGACGGCGGCGACCCAGAGCCTGGCCAGCAGCAGTACCGCCCCCGCCAGGGCCCCTTGCCAACGTTCGGCCCATTGCTGGCCCCGTGCGATCCATGCTCTCATCGACTCTCTCCTTGTGTATCGGCGAACCCGGCATCGCCGGGCCCTGTCCCGGCCAATGGCATGGCGGCAGATGGCGCTGCGACGGGATCATCCTCATCTTGTGAAAACCCCACCAGCAAGCCCCGCCTCACCAGGGCTGGCAGCAAGGTTGCCAGCTCGGGCTCAGCGTCGAGGGAGGCCAGAGTCGCCCCCAACTGGCAGGCATGCAGCAGCCGATAGTGCCCCTCTGCCAGGGGCAGGGGCACGACGCTGAAGTCCGGCTGTTTTTGCAGGGCGAGCCAGCAGGGGGCGTTGGGATTTGCGGGGAGATCCCCTTGCGCCAGCGCCATGCGCCACAACCCGACCACATCGGCGCGGCAATGGAGCAGGGTCAGGTTGTCGGCCAGCAGCAGTCGCACCCGCCCCCAGGCCTCCAGGGCCAGGACCGCCAACGCCTGCCCCTGCCAGCGCCGCGTCTCGGGCGGCAGCAGGGCGGTGCGCTCGAGTTGCCACTCGAACAGCGCCAGCTCGGGCAACCAGGGCAGGTGCGCCGTGGTCGGCAATCCGCGCAGCCAGTCTGCAAACCCGGCGCCATAACCCATGACGTACCCCTCCTCAAGGGGAGAGGCCAGGATGAAGCCGCGGGCGGCGGCATCGAAGAATGCCTCGCCGACCATGGCCCGGGTCGCGCCATAGGTCGCGGCCAGCACCTCGGTGAGGCTGAGGATGAAGTTGTTGCGATAAAGCTGCAGCAGGGCCTCGGGCGTGAAGCGGCCCGGCCTCACCCGGGCGGCGACCTCATCGGAAATCCCCAGCTGGCTGGCGGCAAACGCCCGCTGCAGGCCGAGCAAGTCAGGATCATGGGCCATGGCGTCAGACATGGCTCAGCTCCTTCCCCTCGGCCAGGGCCGCCTCCAGGATCAGGCTGGCCTTGTCCGCCTCGGCGATAAGTACGGGCAGGGCCGGGATCTCGCTGTCCCATTCGATCAGGGTCGGCCTGGGCCCCCTGGCACAGAGGCTGCGGTACAGGGCCCAGACGGGCTCGGCCACGGGGCAGCTGTGGGTGTCGATATAGAGGTGCCCCTCGGGGAGCGCCTTGTCGGTAAAGCCGGCCAGGTGGATCTCCTTGACCGTCGCCAGATCGATGGCGGCCAGGTAGTCGGCGCAGGAGAAGCCCTGGTTGAAGGCACTGACATGGAGGTTGTTGAGGTCGAGCAAGAGGCCGCAGCCACTTTCTTGCTGCAGCCGGGCCAGAAATTCCCACTCCGGCATCTCCCCCTCAAATTGCAGGTAGGAGGAGGGATTCTCGATCAGCAGCTCGCAGCCCAGCAGATCCTGCACCCGCTTCACCTTGTCGCTCATCCTGGCCAGGGCCGCCCGGGTGTAGGGCATGGGCAGCAGATCATTGAAGTAACGGCCATCCACGCTGCCCCAGCTCAGGTGCTCCGAGACTCTCGCCGGCTTGAGGCTGGCCACCAGGGCGCGCAGCCGGGCCAGATGGTCAGGGTCGAGGGGATCGCTTGATCCCAGCGACATGCCGATGCCGTGCAGGCTGACGGGGTAGTGTTCGGCCAGGGCCGACAAGACGGCGAAGGCGCGACTGTGGGGCTCGAAATAGTTCTCGCTGTGGACCTCGAGCCAGCCGATGGCGGGCCGGGTCGCCAGCATGACGTCATAATGGGGCGGGCGCAGACCGATGCCGATGGCGCTGTGCATGGTTTCTCTCCTCATCTGACCCCTGGGGTGGCGTCATGACGGCGCCACCCCATGAGTGCTCACTTCGGCTGCAGGCTGCCACCGACCAGTTTTTCGCACAGCCCCTTGGGCATGACCACGAAGGCGTCACCTGCGGCATCCGTCTTGGCGGTACCGGCGCAGGAGCTGCTCTTGGTCGCGCAATCATTCTGGCCCGCCTTGACGACGCCGTAGCACTTCTCTTTCTCCTCGGCCGCCTGGACGGGCGCGGCGATGAACTGGCTGCCCAGGGCCAGCAGGCCTGTCATGGCACAGGCGTGAGCGATCGATATCTTCATGTTCAGCTTCCTTATCAATAGAGAGGTCGACGGGTTGAATGAACCGCGGCGCGGATCACTCTATAGAACCGGCCCCAGGCCACAACGCTTTCAGCCTGGCCTCTCATAAAGGGCATCCCCCCCACTTTCCCTGCAAGGAAATATCCCTAAAACTCTGTTTTAAAACACAAAAAAAAGAAATAAAAAAAAGGCAGCCCATGCTGCCTTTCTGCCGTTTGCGTCTCGACGTCTTCTGCCTGGGTCAGTAGAAGATGCGCTCGCCCCGTTCGCTCATCTTCAGCCAGACGGGTTTGGTGCTGGTCTTGCACCAGACCCGGTGCAGATAGCTGTAAAAATGGGCCCGATCGCGGCGAAACAGCATGACGGGCAACGCCAGCGCACCGATCAGGAGCACCAGGGTACGACGCACGAGGATGTGTATCAGGGAGAAGGGATGAAACATGATGGAACGCCTCACTGGTAAGACCACTGAACAAAGTTTACGCCAATCGTTGTTGGATTACTACACCATTTTCCCTTTCATGGTCAACGCTTCGCCGCAAAGGCTAAAGATGAGTGTGAATTACGTTTTTTAACGAAAATACAACATGACTTGTCAAGGCCGGATCCCTTGACCAGAGTTAGCACAGGGATGGCAGGGAGGCATGAAGGATGAAGGTTGGCAAGCTGATGATCCTGGCGCTGCTCGCCCTCTTGGCCCATGGCGAATGGCAGCAGTGGCGCGGCAATCTCGATGACAGGATAACCTTCGCTGACAAGGGCGTACCCAGCGTCAGCCTGTGGCAATGCGGCCTGCTCAGGCAGCAGATGGCCGAGCTGGAGGAGAGAAGGATGCCAGCGTCGTCCATGCCGCAGCAGGAGGCGAAATCATTGCAACGCTATCTGGTCGGCAAATGGCAGACGCTCGGGTGTGAATTCTTGCTGGATCAGGGATAGCGAAGGAGATGGCCGAAGGCGATCTCTGGCCGATGCTGCAAAGATAACGGCAGAGAAGAGGGCGTTTTCATGCTTGAAAGCACGGATAGAACGAGGGAGATGCCTTGCCGATGCGACAAAACAGCGGCAGAGAAGAGAGCGTTTAGTACTGGTAAGCAGGGATAAAACGAGAAGGAAGATGGAGGCACGTTCCGGAGTCGAACCGGACTAAACGGATTTGCAATCCGCTGCATAACCGCTTTGCTAACGCGCCACACGGTCAAGGGCAACCCTTGATTTGACATCTCATCCTTGGTGTCGATGAGACAATTTGGAGCGGGAAACGAGACTCGAACTCGCGACCCCGACCTTGGCAAGGTCGTGCTCTACCAACTGAGCTATTCCCGCCTGAACTTCGCTGCCCGGCCTTGCCTGACAACGAGGCGCATTATACGTACCCCGAGAGGCAGCACAACCCTTTTTTGCGGCTTTTTCCCCTCTCCCCCACCGTTTGCTCAGGCTTTATTCGCTTTGCGTAAAAAAAGTGCGCCCCCTGTGACCCCACAGGCGAAATTTGGATAAAGCCATTGAAATGACTACTCTTTGGCCCGAGACTGCCGTGGTTACTAACTGGCTTCTCAATTGAATGATGTGTTGACGATGAAATGGATTTTCAAGGCGCGCGGACTCAAGACACAGCTGATGCTGGCGTTTTTCATGCTGGGCATGGTGCCCTTCCTGGTGGTCGCCCTCTTCTTTCTCCATACCCATGGCAAAGACCTCACCGCCCAGACCTCCAATCATCTGGTGTCGGTGCGCAACATCAAGAAGAGCCAGCTGGAAGACTACTTCGCCAACCTCAAGGCCCAGATCCTCGCCTTCTCCCAGCAAGACTTTGCCGGCAACAGCATAGGCCGCTTCTACGGCTTCACCGGCGCCTTCGAAAAACTCGGCACCACGCCCCAGGCCGCCCGTCAGCGCGCCCAGCAGCGCTACATCACGGGGTCCTGGGATCAGCTGCGCAAACCCGACAGCCAGAGCGCCGACATCGAGCCCGCCATCAGCGCCCTCATACTGGCGGACGAGATGTATGGCCGGGTCCATCAGCGTTTTCACCGCGGCTATGCCGACATGGTGCGCAAGTCCAACTACAGCGACATCTTCCTCATCGACATCAACGGCGATGTGGTCTACTCGGTCACCAAGCGCGCCAACTTCGCCACCAACCTGCTGTCGGGCCCCTACCAGGGCAGCGGCCTTGGCCACACCTTCACCCGCATCAAGCGCCGTCTCGACAGCGGCGAGGCACCCCAGCAGATCTTCGAGTTCACCGACTTCGGCCGCAACGAGCTGACCGGCGAAGTGGTCGCCTACCTCGCCACCCCTGTGATGCAATATGACTATGTGCGCGGCGTGGTGGTCTTCGAGCTGCGCCCGGACAAGCTCAACGAGATCATGGGGGAGCGGGAGGGGCTGGGGGAAACGGGCGAGACCATCCTGATCGGCCCGGACAAGCGGATGCGCGCCGATGCCTGGCTGGCGCCGGATTTCAGCGTGGAGAAGAGCTTCTCCCCGGATTTTCGTCCCCCCGAGACCCCGCTGATCCTCAAGGCGCTCTCCGGCGAGCAGGGTGTGGGCCTGTTCGAATCTTACCAACGGGACCAGGTGCTGGCGGCCTACACCCAGGTCAAGGTATTCGACACCGAGTGGGCCTTCATCGCCGAGATCTCGACCCGGGAGGCCTATGATCCCATTCGCAAGCTGGAGACCCTCTCCCTGCTGCTGGGTCTGAGCTCCCTGGTGCTGTTGATCCTTTTCTCCCGCTGGCTCTCCAACTCCATCACGGCCCCCCTGCGCTCCCTCACCGCCGCGGCCGAGCAGGTGGCCGATGGCGCCCTGGATCACCCCATCGCCATCCCCCGTACCGAGGATGACATAGACCGCCTCGCCCAGGCATTTCGCCACATGCAGCGCTCGGTGAAGGAGAAGATAGAGCTGATCGAGCGCCAGACCCTGGAGCTGCAACAGCAGGTGAAGCTGACCCACAAGCAGAACCTCAGCCTGCAACAGGCGGACAAGCTCAAGGATGAGCTGCTGGCCAACACCTCCCACGAGCTGCGCACCCCCATCCATGGCATCAAGGGGATGGCGGAAGCCATGCTGGCGAGCCGCCGGCAGCTGAGCGACGGCCAGCAGCAACAGCTGGGCCTCATCATCAAGAGTGCCGATGGCCTGGCGCGCCTGGTGGACGATCTGCTCGATTACCATCAGATGCGCTACGGCCAGCTGGAGATCCACTCACGGCCGGTCAACCCCAAGGGGGTGGTGCGGCTGGTGCTGGATCTCTGCCAGCACCTGGTGCAGGCCAAGCCGCTGACCCTGGTGGACATCACCCCGGACGAGCTGCCCCCCGTGCTGGCGGACGAGCAGCGGCTCGAACAGGTGCTCTACAACCTGGTGGGCAACGCCATCAAGTACACTCCCCAGGGCAAGGTGGTGCTGAGCGCCAGCCAGGATGAACAGGGACTCTGGCTCAAGGTGACGGACACCGGCATCGGCATAGCACCGGACAACCTGGAGCACATCTTCGAGCCCCTGGTGCAGATGAGCAACGAGGCGGGCAAGCAGGGGGCCGGCCTCGGCCTCTCCATCACCCGCCAACTGGTCGAGCTGATGGGAGGCAGACTGACGGTGCAAAGCGAGCCCAGCGTCGGCTCCACCTTCAGCGTCTGCCTGCCCCTTTCCCATCAGGATGCCCTGCCCGCCCCCGGCGAGCCTCGCCCCAAGGAGCTGGCCCTGGTGCGCCACATGCCCCTGAGCCTGCCCGAATGGGAGAGCGAAGATCTGCCTCCCCCCCCTCCCGGGGCCCCCCTGCTGCTGGTGGTGGATGACGAACCCATCAATTTGCACATACTGCGCCACCTCTTGCAGCCCTGCGGCTATCGCATACTGCCGAGCAGCGACGGCCACGACGCCCTGGCCAAGCTGGCGAGCGAGCCAGTGGATCTGGTGCTGCTCGACGTCATGATGCCCACCCTGTCGGGGTTCGATGTCTGCCGGCGCCTGCGCCAGCAGAGCCCCAAGGATCAGCTGCCCGTGCTGCTGCTCACCGCCCTCAATCAACCCAAGGAGATAGAGGAGGGGTTCAATGCCGGCGCCAACGACTATCTGGTCAAACCCTTCTGCAAGGAGGAGCTGTTCGCCCGGGTACGGGCCCTGCTCGAGGCGAGGCAAGGGCGGGCCACCCTGGTGGAGAACCGTCTGCTCAAGCAGGAGATAGAGCACAGGCTGAGCCTGCAGGAGAGCCTGCGCCAGGATCAGCAGCGGCTGCTCGCCCTCATCGGCGAGGGGGGGGATGCCATGGCCTTCATCGACGAGCAGGGGGTGGTGCTGTTTGCCAGCCGCGCCCTGGCCACCCGCCTGGGCCAGGAGCCCGAGGCCATGGAGGGGCTGCCTCTGGACGAGTGGCTCAACCAGCCCCTGAATGAGCAGTGGCCGGACATGGCGAGCCGCACCGAACAGAGCCTGGGGTTCTGCGTGGCAGGCCAGAGCGAATCGACCCTGGTGCGGGCCCTGCCCATCCGCCTCAACGACCGCCACGCCTACGCCCTCATCTGCAATCAGATAGCGCCGGATGAATACAGGATCACCGCCCTGGAGAACGCCCTCAAGAGCCTGTCGCGCCAGGCCATCATAGAAGACGACCACCTGCTCGGTGAGCTGAGCCGGCTCGGGGGCGAATTCCGCTCCCTGGCCGACAACCTGATCCGCCAGCAGGATGAGGATCCCCTGCGCCACGCCCTGGTCGACACCATGCGCCTCGCCCTCGATGCCTGGCAGCAGAGCACGGGCAAGGGCAAGATAGTGCTGGCCGAGAAGAGCAAGCTGTGGCGCGTCTACATGGACAGATCCAGCCCCCAGACCCGCACCCTGGACAAGTACCTGAGCCTGGACACCCTGCCCAAGGCCCCCCGCTGGAAGACGGTGGTCGCCACCGCTGAGTACGTACTCAAACAGTGCCCACTCGGCGAGACCCAGCAGCAGAGCCTGAGCCAGAGCGCCCAGCGGCTGCGCCAGCTCGCCAACCGCAAGGGGTGATCCCGAGCCGGGGCGGGCCTTGCCACGCCGCCCAGCGCCCCTGCCCCTGCCAGGCTCCCTTATCTAGGCCCCTTCGGTGAGGTGCGGTGCATCAGGCCCACGACGGTGGCCCAATCGGCCTGCCAGCCCAGCCTTCCCCTTGCCGCAGCCTCGTTGTCGCCCAACCATGGCAATCGACGCCCCGGCCGCGCCATGATCCTGCCCACCATCAGGACCTTGGCACCGCCGTGCTGCGCCAGGGGGTCAAATGGTCCGATGGCGAAGGCTTCGATGCGGACGACGTGATCTTCTCCTTCAATCTGGTCAAGGCCCACAAGGCCCTGGACGAGCGGGCCATCTGGACCCAGATCACCGGGGTCGAGAAGCTGGACCAGTACAAGGTCAAATTCGATCTGGCCCGGGTCAATACCGGGGTGGTCAACCAGATAGCCCTGGTGCCCCTGGTGCCGGAGCATCAATGGAAAACGGTGAAAGACCCGGTCGCCTTCACCAACGACCAGCCGGTCGGCACAGGCCCCTTCACCCAGGTGGACAACTTCTCCGCCCAGCTTTATACCCAGTGCCGCAATCCCCACTACTGGGACAACGCCAACCTGGCCATTGACTGCATCCGCATGCCGCAGATGGCCACCAACGACCAGGTGCTGGCCGCCGTCATGAAGGGGGATGTGGACTGGTTTGGCTCCTTCGTGCCGGACATCGAGCGTCTCTATGTCGGCAACGATCCCAAGCACAACAAATACTGGTTCCCTGCCTCCGGTACGGTGGCCTTCAACGTCAACTTCCAGAGCAAGGATCCGGGCAACCACGAAGCCTTCAACGACGTGAACTTCCGCCGCGCCTTCTCCATGGCCATGGACAGACAATCCATGGTGGACATCGCCGGTTACGGCTACCCCACCATCAACGAATACCCCTCTGGCCTTGGCAAGCTGTTCGACAGCTGGAACAACCCGGAGGTGGATCAGAAGTACGGCAAGTTCAACAAGTTCGACATGGCCGCCGCCCAGGCGCTGCTCAAGCAGGCTGGCTACAAGGATTGCGACGGCGACAGCTTCCTCGATACCCCGAGCTGCAAGAAAATTGCGTTCAAGATCATAGTGCCCAACGGCTGGACCGACTGGGTCAACACAGTCCAGATCGGGGTGGAAGGACTCAAGGCCCTGGGGATAGATGCCAAGACGGCCACCCCGGAAGCCGCCGTCTGGACCGACAACCTGGTCACGGGCGACTTCGATGTGGCCCTGCAGGGTTACCTGACCGGCGCCAACCCCCAGAACTACTTCGAGACCGCCTTCCACTCCCGCAACATGGGTGAGCGCGGCAACCGCTTCGCGGCGCCCCGCTACCAGGATCCCGCCCTCGACAAGCTGATTGACGGCTTCAGCCAGACCGCGGATCTCGCCAGGCAGAAGGCCATCATGAACGAGATCCAGGAGCGGGTCGAGGCCAACCAGACCATCATCCCCGTCTACAACAACCCCACCTGGTATGAGTACAACACCAAGCGCTTCCATGGCTGGTTCAGCGCCGACAACCCGGTCGCCAAGCCCCAGGTCCACAGCAATACCCCGGAGCGCCTGCTCCACGTGCTCGCCCTCAAGCCCAACGCCTGAGGCCACACCACCCTGCACACGGGCCCCCAACGGGGCCCGCTTTCATGGCGCCCGCCGCCATCCCGGATACGCCCGTGCCCTTCTCGCTCTCATGGCACTGCCATGGCCCCTTGCCCCGGCGTCGTGGCGGCGCCCGCTCGCCGGAGCCCCCGCCCTTGCTCGCCACACTCTCCCTGCCCATGGCAGCTCCCTTGCCGCGATACTTGCCTTGTCCATGACACCTTGGTGACGCCAGGCGCCACCAGGCCGGGACAGGATTGGGGGCTGGGCTGGGCTGGGCTGGGCGGCAAGCGGTCGCCATCGCCGCCGCACTGGCAAGAGCGGAGGAGTAGCCTGAGGCCAAGACCGAAGCTGAAGCCGAGGCTGACCCCCTGGCAGCCGAACCCGGACCTGAAGCCGAGCCTGAGCCCCTGGCGTCCAAGCCCGGGGCAGCCAGGCTTGGCATCCAGCTCCGGGCACCCGCCTCCAAGTTCAAGTTCAAGTTCAAGTTCAAGCCCTCATCTTGTCCCCCAGCCCTCCCCGTCGCCAATCTGCCCCTTCGGCACAGCCGGGTCCATTGTGTGAACAGGCGCACGGAGTCAGAGGGTCTTTTGGCTCTTGTTTTTTGCGCCAAAAAAAGGGCGGCAAAGAGCAGAAAAAAGAGGGACGATCAGCTTCACACTATCGGCAGACGTCGGGTTTTCTGCGTCACTTGATGCTTGGCGTGAATAAATATAACTCTATAATTTAAAAGGATTTAAAAGCCATTTTAACGAGAATGACGAAGGGGGTGCAGTTTTTACGAAATCGACGAAATCAGCACTTGTTGTTCTTCTGTTAACTCTGCTTTGCTAGGGGCGTTGGATGAGATAACGACAAGGGTGAAAAACCTGACCAACATCGAGGGCCGGTATCCAAGCATGGGATCCGGTGCTCCATTCCAAAACATGGAAGACCAATAAGAAAGGAAAAAATATGCTTGCCAAAGTATCCAAAATAGCCACCTCAGTCATGCTGGGAACCCTGATGATCGCTGGTGCCACCAGCAGCGCCATGGCCGCCGACAAGACTGTATTGACCCTGGTCGCCCAACAGGAGACAGCCTGGGTCAAGAACTTCAACCCCTTCCTGCAGGCGGGCCTGCTGCACACCACCCGTCACTTCATCTATGAGCCCCTGGTGATCTTCAACGACATGCAGGGTGGCAAACCCGTCTATCGTCTGGCCACCAATTACGCCTTCGCCGATGACCTGAAGTCGGTCACCTTCGACCTGCGCGACGGGGTCAAATGGTCCGATGGTGAAGCCTTCACCGCCGATGACGTCATCTACTCCTTCAACCTGGTCAAGGCCAACAAGGCCCTGGACGAACGCTCCATCTGGACCCAGATCAAGGGCATAGAGAAGCTGGGTGAGCACAAGATCAGGTTCGATCTGGCCGAGGTGAACACCAACGTGGTCAATGACCTGGTGCTGGTGCCCATCGTGCCAGAGCATCAGTGGAAAGCGGTGAAAGACCCGGTCGCCTTCACCAACGACAAGCCGGTCGGCACCGGCCCCTTCACCGAGGTGGACAACTTCTCCGCCCAGCTCTACACCCAGTGCCGCAACCCCCACTACTGGGACAACGCCAACCTGGCCATCGACTGCATCCGCATGCCGCAGATGGCCACCAATGACCAGGTGCTGGCCGCCGTCATGAAGGGGGATGTGGACTGGTTCGGTTCCTTCGTGCCGGACATCGAGCGTCTCTACGTCGGCAACGATCCCAAGAACAACAAGTACTGGTTCCCCGCCTCCGGCACGGTGGCCTTCAACGTCAACTTCCAGAGCAAGGATCCGGGCAACAAGGAAGCCTTCAACGACGTGAACTTCCGCCGCGCCTTCTCCATGGCCATGGACCGTCAGTCCATGGTGGACATCGCCGGCTACGGCTACCCCACGGTCAACGACTATCCGTCAGGTCTGGGCAAGGCGTTCGCCTCCTGGGACAACCCGGCGGTCGAGAAGCAGTACGGCAAGTTCAGCAAGTTCGACATCGAGGGTGCCAAGGCACTGCTCAAGCAGGCCGGCTACAAGGACTGTGACGGCGACAAGTTCCTCGATACCCCGAGCTGCAAGAAGATCGAGTTCAAGGTGCTGGTACCCAACGGCTGGACCGACTGGGTCAACACAGTCCAGATCGGCGTGGAAGGGCTGCAGGCCCTGGGTCTGAACGCCAAGACCTCCACCCCGGAAGCCACCGTCTGGACCGAAGCCCTGGTCACCGGTGACTTCGATGTGGCCCTGCAGGGATACTTTGCCGGCGCCAACCCGCACAAGTATTTCGAGACCGCCTTCCACTCGCGCAACATGGGCGAGCGTGGCAACCGCTTCGCGGCCAACCGCTACAAGGATCCCGAGCTCGACAAGCTGATCGACGACTTCACCCAGACCGCCGATGGGGCCAAGCAGAAGGAGATCATGTTCGCCATCCAGGAAAGGGTAGGTGCCAACCAGACCATCATCCCGGTGTTCAACAACCCGACCTGGTATGAGTACAGCACCAAGCGCTTCAATGGCTGGTTCAGCGCCGACAACCCGGTCGCCAAGCCCCAGGTCCACCCGGACACCCCTGAGCGTCTGCTGCACGTGCTCTCCCTCAAGCCGAACAGCTAACCACCTCGGCCCCCTGCGGGGGGCCTTCTTCCCCGTCGCCCACCCATTGCCCGGATCTGCCGGGGTTGGGGTAGCCATGCCCGGCGCGGGGCAGGCTTGCAGTAAAAGGTATCATCATGGGATTTATACTAAGACGCTTCTCCTTCTATCTGGTCGCCTTTCTGGTGGCCGCCACCATTAACTTCCTGCTACCCAGAGCCATGCCAGGGGATCCCGTCTCCGTCATGTTTGCCCGGGCCGGCGCCATGATGGAACCCGCCGCCCTCGAGGCACTCAAGGCCACCTTCGGCTTTGTGGATGGCCCGATTGGCGCTCAATTTCTCACCTACGTGAAGAGTGTCTTCACCTGGGATCTCGGCACCTCGGTGCGTTACTACCCGCAGCAGGTGGCCGACGTGCTCGGTCGCGCCATCGGCTGGACCCTGTTCCTGGTGGGCACCTCCACCATCATCAGCTTCTCGCTCGGCTCCATCGTCGGCATCTTCGCCGCCTGGTACCGGGGCGGTCGCATGGACAGCATCCTCTCTCCCCTCACCCTGGTGATGCAGGCCATCCCCCCCGTGGTGGTCTCCCTGCTCGCCCTCTTCCTGTTCGGGGTGAGTCTGGAGTGGTTGCCCATCGGCTACGCCTACAGCCCGGAGATCACCGCAGATTACGGCTGGGAGCACATCAAGAGCATCATGCTGCACGCCATCATGCCGGTGGGCACCCTGGCCATCGTCCAGATTGGCGGCTTCCTCATCACCATGCGCAACAACATGATCAACCTGCTCGGCGAGGATTACATCACCATGGCCAAGGCCAAGGGGCTCTCCAGCAACAGGGTCATCTTCAACTACGGCGCCCGCAACGCCATCCTGCCCAGCGTCACCGCCCTCTCCATGGCGCTCGGCTTCGTCATCGGCGGCTCCCTCATCACCGAGGTGATCTTCAACTACCCCGGCCTCGGCCTGACCCTCTATCAGGGCATACTGGCGCGCGACTACCCGCTCATCCAGGGGCAGCTGCTCATCATGACCATCACCATGCTCAGTTTCAATTTCCTGGCCGACATGCTCTACGTCTTCCTGGATCCCCGTCTGCGTACCGGAGGTAAATAAGATGCGTATGCCTACCATCCTCAAGATTCTGTTACCGGGCAACAAGATGCCTATGCCCACCATTCTCAAGATCCTGCTGGGCAACAAGAAGGCCGCCTTCGGCCTCGCCATCGTCGTCTCCTTCGTGCTGATGGCGCTGTTTGCCCCCCTGCTCGCCAGCAACGAGCCCACCAAGCGGGTCGCCCGCCCCCACCAGCCCCCCAGCGCCGAATACGTGATGGGCAGCACCCGCATGGGCCACGACATCTGGGCCCAGTTCACCAACGGCGCCCGCATCTCCCTCATGGTGGGCTTCGGGGCCGGCCTGCTGGTGTGCGTCCTGGCCATCAGCATCGGCATCACCGCCGGCTACTTCGGCGGCCTCATCGACGAGTGCCTCACCTTCCTGATGAACGTCATGCTGGTGATCCCCGGGCTCCCTCTGTTGCTGGTGCTGGCCAGCTTCATCGGCGAAGCCTCTCCCCTGGTGATCGCCCTCATCATAGGGCTGACCTCCTGGGCCTATGGCGCCCGGGTCATCCGCGCCCAGACCCTGGCCCTTAGGGAAAAAGAGTTCGTCATCGCCGCCGAGGTACTGGGGGAGCCGGCCTGGCGCATCATTCTGGTGGAGATACTGCCCAACCTCATCTCCATCATAGGGGTGAGCTTCATCGGCTCCATCATCTACGCCATCGTCACCGAGGCGACCCTGGAGTTCCTGGGGCTGGGGGATCCGACCGTGGTGAGCTGGGGCATCATGCTCTACAACGCCCAGACCTCCAGCGCCATCCTGGTGGGCGCCTGGTGGGAAATTCTGGCCCCCTGCTTCGCCATCGCCACCCTGGGCGCAGGCCTGGCCATGCTCAACTTCGCTATCGACGAAATCGCCAACCCGCAGCTCCGCTCCCACAAGGGTTTGAATCGCTGGAAGAAACTCGCCGCCCCGGCCCCCGTCATCACAGCCCAGGAGAAGACAGCATGAAGCAGCCACCCCTGCTGTCGGTACGCAAGCTCTGCGTCGACTACATCACCGAGAACGGCGACGTGCGCGCCGTCAATTCGGTCAGCTTTGACATCGCCCCCGGCGAAGTATTCGGCCTCGCCGGCGAGTCCGGCTGCGGCAAGTCCACGGTCGCCTTCTCGGTGGCCCGGCTGCACAAGCCGCCCGCCTACATCAGCGGCGGCGAGATCCTGTTCAAGGGGGAGAACATCCTCGGCTTCGACGACGAGCGGCTGCGCAGCTACCGCTGGCGCCAGGCGAGCGTGGTGTTCCAGTCCGCCATGAATGCGCTCAACCCGGTGCTGCGCATGGAGGAGCAGTTCTGCGACGTGCTGCAAGCCCACAACCCGGGGCTGACCCGCGTTGATGCGATCAAGCGCGCCCAGGAGCTGCTCGCCATCGTCGACATCCACCCGAGCCGGCTCAAGGATTACCCGCACCAGTTCTCCGGCGGCATGCGCCAGCGGCTGGTGATCGCCATCGCCATGGCCCTCAACCCCGAGCTGCTCATCATGGACGAGCCCACCACGGCGCTCGATGTGGTGGTGCAGCGGGAGATATTGCAGAAGGTCTATGCCCTGAAAGAGAAGTTCAACTTCTCCATCCTCTTCATCACCCATGACTTGTCGCTCATGGTCGAGTTCTGCGATCGCATCGGCATCATGTACGCGGGGGAGCTGGTGGAGGTGGCGCCGTCCAAGGCGATCCTGACCGCGCCCCTGCACCCCTACACCCGGGGTCTTGGCAACTCCTTCCCGCCCCTGCACGGCCCGAAAACCGTGCTGGAGGGAATACCGGGCACCCCGCTCAACCTGCTGGAAGTGCCGGTAGGCTGCCGCTTCCAGGCCCGCTGCGCCAAGGTGCACGACCGTTGCCGCCAGGAGTACACCGCCCTGGCCGAGATCCGTCCCGGCCAGCAGACCGCCTGCCACCTCTATGCCGATGGCCTCGGCGACGAACAGGCATCCGACCCTCTCATCTTCGCCAAGGCCGCTGGCTGTTAAGGAGTCTTCCATGCACATCGCCGATACCCAGGCTCCCATCATCGAGGTCCAGCACCTCTACAAGGACTTCGCGGTCAACTCAAACGCCATCAAGAGCGGCAAGATGCGGGCGCTGTCCGACATCACCTTCAACCTGCACCGGGGCCGCGCCCTGGCGGTGGTGGGAGAGTCGGGCTCGGGCAAGAGCACCATCGCCAAGATCATCGCCAAGATGTACAAGCTCTCCAGCGGCCGCATCCTCTATCGCGGCCGGGATCTGGAGGAGTTCAACAAGGGCACGGCCCTGCTGGACTACCGCCAGAGCGTGCAGATGGTGTGGCAGGACCCGTTCGGTTCGCTCAACCCGACCCACACCATCTATCACCACATCGCCCGCCCCCTGCTGCTGCACAGCAAGGTGCTGGACAAGCGGGATCTGCCGGACATGGTTTATGGCCTGCTTGAAAAGGTGGGGCTGACCCCGGCCAAGGCCACCGCGGCCAAGTACCCCCACCAGCTCTCCGGTGGTCAGCGCCAGCGGGTCAACATCGCCCGCAACCTGGCGGTGGAGGCGGAGGTGGTGCTGGCGGACGAGCCCACCTCCATGCTCGACGTCTCCATTCGCATCGGCATCCTCAACCTGATGGAGCAGATGAAGAACGAGCTCGGCGTCTCCATGCTCTACATCACCCACGACATCGCCACCGCCCGCTACGTGGCCGAAGATCTGGCGGTGATGTACGTGGGTCACATGGTCGAATGGGGCGAGGTGGACGAGATCCTGCACCACCCCCAGCACCCCTACACCCAGCTGCTCATCTCGGCGGTGCCCGACCCCGAGAAGAGCATCCACGCCGAGCTGGAAGGGGGGCGCAAGGGGGAGATCCCGCTCTGGACCCCGGAATCCCTCGGCTGCCCCTTCGCCGGGCGCTGCCTCCAGGCCATGGCCCGCTGCAAGGAGGCCATGCCGCCGGTGACCCGGCTCGCCGACAACCACTTCGTGCGCTGCTATCTGCACGAATGAGGACGGGGGGGGGGCCCGCCCCCCCCCCCCCCCCCCCCCCGGGGGGGCCCTGGTCGTTTCTGGCGATGTTGTGAATGGGAGCCGTCAGTTCAGGCCCGTTATCTAGCCGCTATCGATATGGCGGGGCAGGCTACCGGTG